>NZ_BAAGXZ010000005.1:0-203375 GCF_054779575.1 Glycomyces halotolerans | reverse complement strand
CGTTCTTACCCCGCCCGTCGCGGGAAGGCGCCTGCGGCGGGGGAAGCGACACGAACATCGCAGCCCGAGACCCCAAGCGGGTCCGGGCCCTCCGCCACGCCCACACCCCCAAAAGGACACCCCGACCCGGCCACGAACACACCACCCCGGCCAACCCCGCTACCTCTTTTGTCGCCGCCAAGGACCCCAGCCACACACCAACCGAGAGACGAACACCGACCCCGCCCCACCTCCCACCTCGTCATCGCCGCCAAACCACCCGCGCCATCCACCAACCCGCAACCCGAAGACACGACCCCGACCGACCTCCTACCCCGTAGTCGCTGAGAAAGGACCATGACCGCCCCACCACCTGGAAGCCGAGACCGACGCCTCAGGTCCTCCGGCCTCGTCATCGCTGCCAAAGAGCCTGCACCATCCGCCAGCCCGCAGCCAGAGAACACCACCGTGCCGAACCACCCCACCCCCGCGTCGCCGCTATAGAACAGCAGCCTCCGGTGTTCACAGTGGGCGGCTTTCCAGAATCAGACTTCGCGTGCGTCGCCTCCCGCAGCCACACCGTTCCGGCCCGCAACTACCGCACTGCGCCGGGAAGCGCGCCGGTCGATGATGGCGGCGGCGGGGATCCCCGCCGCCGCCAACACCGCGACGAATCCGCTCGGGCCCACCAGCCACAGGCAGATTGACGCCCAGCCGGCCAGGACCAGCCCGAAACCGACCCCGACCCGCTGCCGCATCCTGCCCAGTCGGATGAGTAGCAGCCCCAGCAGGAATCCTGGAACCGCGATACCGCCAGGCAGCGCCCAGAAGACGGCGAGCGATTCGGCATCCGCGCCAGAGCCCCGCAGCGAACCTTCGAACCATTTGCCCCACGGCGCCAGCGGGACGAACACCGCTACATGCGCCGCGGCGATGACGATGAGCGACCAGCCGGTCAGGCGCGTCAGCCGAGCGGCGCCCGGAGAAGCGGGAGAAGCCTGCGAATCGGATGCTGTGGCCATGGGTCCGAACCTAGGTCGGTTCGCGACGAGCCGCTTCCCTCCGGGGAGGCGGCCGACTCCCCCGCTCGGGGGAGCATGGAGCTCAACAGTTCGGCCCGGACATGGTACGTCCGGGCTCGAGCCGTATCGCCAAGTTGTTCGCCTCAGTTGCCGGTGACATACGCTGCGCACCAGTCGAGGAGCATTTGGCTGCCTTGTTTGGACCGGTCACGGCTCTTCTGCGTGGCGGAGGCCTGTGAGATGGTGAGGCGGGTCCGGTCGGAGCCGAGGTCGGTGAACTCCAGGCGCATGGCCTCGGGTTCGCCCTCTGGGGCGTCCATGGCCATGTCGAGCCGTTCGTGCTCGACCACGTCGAGGTAGGTGCCGGTGATCGGGAATTCCCGGCCGTCGGGCGCGGCGACGGTGGCCCGCCACTTGCCGCCGGGTCTGACGTCCTGGGCGACCGATCCGGGTACCGAGCGGCTCCAGGTCTCGTACTGCTCGCCGTCGGTCCAGGCTTCCCATACCTTCGCGACCGGGGCGTCGATGTCGGCGCTGATCTCGTAGCGGTAGTCGTGCTGGTCGGTGCTCATGTTCGCTCCCTGCGTCCGTGTTTCGGGATTCTATAGAGGTAGACGCGGAAGCCGGGCCCTATTCATTCCTCTTCCGATGCTTTTCAGCGCAGGGGCCGCACCGCGCTAATCGGCGGCCGGGCTTCGGGGCGGGTCGACGCGGCGGCGTTCCGGTCCGGGCGCATCGGGCAGCCGGTGCCGGCGCGGGCCTCCAACTCGGACCGTATCTGCGCGAGTTCGGCCATGCGGGCGTCGACGACTTCGATCTTCGCCGCGAACAGCGCCGTGAGCGCCTCGGCCGCATCCGGGGAGTCGCGCAGTTCCTCGCCGTGGCGCGCGATCTCGGCGAGCGAGAATCCCAGCCGCTGGGCGGTCCGGACGTACTCGAGCCACGGCACGGTCTCCGGCGGAAAATCTCGGTACCCGTTCGGCATCCGCTGCGAGGAGACCAGTCCGGCCTTCTCGTAGAAGCGGATGGCGTCCCTGGTCAGGCCCGCCCTCTCGGCCAGTTCTCCGATGCGCATCCGGGCTCCCTCGTTCGCGACTTGACCTTGGAGTGCACTCCACTGTTTACGGTAGGGCACTCCTGTCACCGAATGCGATCGAGGACCGCCATGACCACGCTGCTCCACCCCACTCGCCGCCCGTACCTGCGTCTGGTCCGGGCGAGCGCCTGGTACGACCTCGTCGTGACCGCGGCGTTCGCCACGCCGTGGACGTACGTCCTCGCGCACGGGGCGCTCTCGGCGCTCGGCGAGCGCACGGGACTCGGGGCCCTGCCCGAGCTCGAACCGATGCAGGTCATGTACGCCAACCTCATGGGGTCGGTCGTCGTGGTCTGGGCGCTGCTGCGCCTGTTCAGGACGCTGCCGGTGCACGGCCGCTACGACGGCGCGGCGCGAGTGCTGTTCGCGCTCTGGCAGGCGTACGCCTTGTCCCAGGGTGCGAGCGGACTGCTGTGGGGGTTCCTCATCGTGGAGGTCGCCTTCGGCGCGGCCCAGCTGCTGCCGTGGTGGCGGGCCCGGGGCCTCGCTCGGAACCATCTCGTCGATGCGGGCGCTCGGGGATGATCGGCCCGCTGCCCCCGGGGCCGCTTATCCGTTGCGCGGCCGGAAGAGGACCTCGCGGGCCGCGAGGAGGGCCGCCTCGACCCTGGCGCGCTGCCCGGGGGTGAGGCGGTCGGCCACGTCCAGCAGGTCCAGGCCGACGACCTGGAGCTGGTCGGGCAGGTTCAGATCGCTCGGCAGGCGCGGGACCCGGCGCGCGGGTTCGCCCTCGGCTTCGGCGGTGACGTCGGCCAGCGCCTGGACGAGGGTGTGCATCGCTTCGGCGCGGCCGTCTTGCGACCATCGAGCGGGCGACCAGTGGCGTGTGCCTTCGACGACGCGCCCGATCGCCCGCTCGAGAGTCCGGTCCATTACTCGCCCTGGAAGTAGCTGAGCAGGCGCAGCATGCTCCAGTACAGGAAGATGAGTCCGGCGGTGAGGCCGAAGGCGCCGGCCCAGGCGAATTTCTTCGGGGCGCCGCCGGCGGCGGACTGCTCGATCATGTCGAAGTCGAGGATGAACGAGAATGCGGCCCACACCACCATGCCGATCGCGATGACCCACTGGAGGACCGAGGGGTCCTGGCCGGGGGCGGCGAACAGGCCGAGGTGGAAGCCGAACATGCCGGCGACGAGGTTGACGGCGATGAGCGCGAAGATGCCGAAGCCGGCGCCGACGATGATCTTGGTGAACATCGGGGAGTTCTTGAGGATGCGGAACTTGTACAGCGCCAGCATCCCGCCGAAGACCAGGATGGTTCCGAGCAGCGCGTTGACGACGATGCCCGGGATGCGGGCCTCGAAGAAGGCGCTCACGCCGCCGAGGAGGAGCCCCTGTCCGATGGCGTAGACGAAGCAGACGACCGGGTTGGTGATCGGCTTGAACATCGAGAACAGGATGACGCCGAGGCCGACGAACATGCCGATCATGCCGAGGACCATCGCCGTGTTGATGGCCGACTGCTGCGCTTCGGTGATGATGTTGGACCCGGGCGCGGGGAGGTTCGGGTAGACCATCGACCAGGTGACCATCGCGGCGACGAAGGTCGCGGCGATGAGGGCCACAGTGCGGACGATGACGTCGTCGATCTTCATGGTCTCGACTTGCGGGGCCTGCGTCATCTGCCCGTAGGGGCCGTACGCCGCGCCCATGTGCTGCTGTTCGGCGTACTGGCTCTTCATCATGTTTCTGAGGGATGAGTTTCTGCTCTGCATGTCTGCGGTCCTCCGATGTATGTCAGGGCATCCCAAGCTTATCCGGTAGTCGCCTGAATGCTAGCGAGCGGCGGGGGAGCCGCTGCTCCCCCGCCGCCGTGTCGCTTGCCGCGGTGCGTTAGATGACGTTCACTCGGCCGAGCGCGGGTGCCTCGACCGGGTTGTCGGGTGCGGAGTTCTCGGCGAACCAGGCTTCGAGGGCGTCGAGGTCGACTTCGCCGGTGACGCGGTCGGTGCCTTCGGCGAGGACGTAGAAGGAGTCGCCGCCGTCGGCGAGGAAGTTGTTGACCGTGACCCGGTAAGTGCGGTCGGCTTCGATGGGCTCGCCGTGGAGTGTGAGCGAGTCGGCGACGATCTGGTCGGTGCCTTCGGCGCTGGTGTCCCAGGTGTAGGTGAAGCCCTCGGATACCTGCAGGAACAGCGTGGTCGAGCGGTTGTCGCTCGGGAGTTGCTGCTGCAGGAGGGTGAGGATCTGGGCGCCGGTGAGGTCCATGGTGGTCAGGTAGTTGCCGAACGGCTGGACGCTGTAGAGCTCGCCGAAGGTGACCACTCCGGGTTCGCCCTGGTCGTAGAGCAGGTCGGCTCGGACGCCGCCGGGGTTCATGAAGGCGATCTCGGCACCGCCGAACTGTGGGTCGGCGGTGCGGTCGAGTTGCGCGTCGGCGATGAGGCTGCCGAGCGGGAACTCTTCGGCGCGGGTGGCGCCGCGGGTGATGTCCTCGGCGATGTAGCCGACGGGGCGGGCGGCGACCTCTTCGACTTCGTCGAGGTACCGCTGGACGAGGGTCGCCTGGGTGTGGTCGGGCTCGACGTCGCGTTCGACGACGGTGTTGGAGCCGGTCACCGAGGAGCGGATGATGTCCTTGGTCTTGCGGTCGTAGGTCGCCTCGATCTCGGTGAAGACGCGGCCGTAGGAGGACGCGGAGGTGACCATGCGGGGCTGTCCGGCCGGGTCGGTGACCGAGCAGACGTACTCCTGGTGGGTGTGGCCGGTGACGATGATGTCGACGAGCGGGCTGGTCTGCTCGGCGATGTCGACGATGGGGCCGGACATGCCGATGCCGGAGCCGTCGAGGGACTCGCATTGGTGGCCGGTGTCGTCGGCGACCGGCTGGCCGCCTTCGTGGAGGAGGACGACGATGGAGTCGACGCCTTGGGCGCTGAGTGCTTCGGCGTAGCGTTCGGCGGTCTCGACCTCGTCGAGGAACTCCAGGCCCTGGATGCCGGACTTGGCGACGATGTCGCCGGTGCCTTCGAGGGTCATGCCGATGAAGCCGACTTTGACGCCTTTGCCGAAGTTCTTGATCCAGTACGGCTCGAGGACGGGTTCGCCGGTGGTCTGGTCGACGACGTTGGCGCCGAGGTAGGGGAAGTCGGCGCCTTCGTAGTCGCCGTCGCCGTCGATGTGGCGCTGGAGGTCGTCGATGCCCTTGTCGAATTCGTGGTTGCCGACGCTGGAGACCTCGACGCCCATGGCGTTGAGGGATTCGATGGTGGGCTCGTCGCCGAAGGCGGCCGACAGGAAGGGGCTGGCCCCGATGAGGTCGCCGGCGGCGACGGTGGTGCTGTAGTGCTCGCCTTCGCGGGCCTGCTGGAGGTGGGTGGCGAGGTAGGCGGCGCCGCCAGCGGGCACTGCTTCGCCGTCGATCTCGTAGGTGAGTCCGTCGGAGGCCTCGATGTTGCCGTGGAAGTCGTTGAGGGCCAGCAGTTGCAGGTCGATGTGCCTGCCGTGGGGGCTGCCCTGGCCCGCGTTGGCCGACCATGCGCCGACCGCGAGCGTGGTGGCGGCCAGGCCGGCCGCGGTGGCGGCCGCCAGGTATCGTTTCGATTTCATTTTGAACATTGCTCTCCAGGGGTCGGACGTGAGGACGCGGGCGTGCCGCACCGATTGTGATCCAATCATGGGACGATTTCGCCGGAGTCAATACAACATAACGGCTCGACAAAGGCGCGGTAAAGGTCCGGGGCCGCGCGAAAGTGCTTTCGGATAGCACACGCGGATCTGTGGGTCACCCCCCATCCCGAATCCCGAGAGTTGCGAGACGAATGCGATTCCCTTGCGCCACAACGGATTGTTACTGTACCGTAACATCAAAATGTCCACAAAGCCTACCCTTGCCCCACCCGATAGCGATTGCTACAGTCACTCCGAGAGAGACTCATATAACAGCTCGTCGCGATATTGGTGGGGACCGCGCGACAGGCGGAATTCGGCGAGCCCTTGATACCCGCAGGGGGTAACCTATGACCGGCTACTTCACCAATGACCAGCATGAAGCCCTCCGAAAACAAGTGCGCGACTTCGCCGAGAGCGAAGTGCGCCCCCTGATCCCGGAAATGGAGGCCACGCAGAGCGTCCATCACCGGCTCTCCCGGATGATCGCCCGACAGGGCTGGCTCGGCGTCACCGTACCGCGCGAGTACGGCGGCATGGAGATGGGCCACCTGGCCAAGACCATCATCATCGAGGAGCTCTCACGGGTCTCCGGCGCGATGGGAGCGATGGTGCAGGCATCTCAGCTCGGGGTCGCCAAGATCATCCACTTCGGCAACGAGGTGCAGAAGAAGACCTGGCTGCCGGCCGTCGCCTCCGGGCGGTGCCTGCCGACCATCGCGGTCACCGAGACCGCCTCGGGCGGCCACGTACTGGGCATGCAGACCACCGCCGTCCGCGACGGCAGTGACTACATCCTCAACGGCCACAAGGTCTTCGTCGGCAACAGCCATGTCGGGGACCTCCACGGCGTGGTGGTGCGCACCGGGCCGGGCTCGAAGGGCCTGACGGCGTTCCTGGTCGAGTCCGACCGGCCCGGGTTCGCCCTGGCCCCGCAGCAGTCGACGATGGGGCTGCACGGCTTCAGCTTCGGCGAGCTGCTGTTCAACGACTGCCGGGTGCCGGCCACCAACATGCTCGGCGTCGAAGGCGACGGGCTGTCGGTGGCGTACTCATCGTCCATCCTCTATGGGCGGTCGAACCTGACGGCGGTGTCGCTGGGCATCCACCAGGCGATCCTCGACGAGACGGTCAGGTACGCCTCCGAGCGCACGCTCTACGGCAAGCCGATCAGCGAGCTCGACAACATCAAGCAGAAGATCGGCCAGATCGCCTCCCGGCTCATGACCGCGCGGATCACGGCCTACCACGCCGTGCACCTGCTCGACCAGGGCCTGCCGTGCGATGTGGAGCTGATGAACGCGAAGCTCGTCAACGTCGAGTCGGCGCTCGACTCCGCCCGCGAGGCCATGGAGGTCCACGCGGCCGCCGGGCTCTCGACCGACAGGCCGGTCGAGCGGTACCTGCGCGACGCCTACCACATCTTCGCGCCGGCGGGCACCTCGGACATCCAGCGCCTGCGGCTGGCCGAGGAGGCGCTGGGCCGGGCCAAGGGCCAGTGGTCGGAGCGCATCGTGGGCGGCGTGCCGGTGGCGGTCTCCTGAACGGGCAGGTCTGGAGGGATCGGCCAGACACTGCCTAGCGGGCGAACGCGCGGCGGACCGAAGCGTTCGCCGACGACCGCACACCGCATACAGGGGACACGCAGCCTACGGGCGGCACCGCGCCGAGCGGTGCGACTCGCCGGCGAGTGCATAGGAGAACACCGGTTGAGGAGGCGGCTGCGGCTGCCTCCTCGACTCATGCCGCCTCGTCTCGACCGTTCTCCTTGTTGCGCTCGCGGATGCGGTCCATGACCTTCGCGGCCATCTCCTTGATGACCTCGAGGCCGGGCCGGCCCCAGTCATGGGTCTCCGTGTCGACCACGCACACCGTCCCCAGGGTGTTGCCCTCGTCGTCGATCAGCGGCGCCCCCAGGTAGGAGCGGATGCCGATCTTGTCGACCACCGGGTTGCCGGCGAAGCGGGGGTAGTCGCACACGTCGCCGAGCACCAGGGCCTTCTGGCGGACCACCACGTGCGGGCAGTAGCCGTGGTCGCGGTCCATCTCGCGGCCCACCTCGGGGGCGTCGGTGTTCGCCAGCGCCTCGGAGGCGTCGTCGTCGGCGGGCGCGGCGAGTCCGGCGAAGTACTGGCGGTCCTCGTCGATGAAGTTGACCATCGCGTAGGGCGCGCCGGTGGTCTCGGTGAGTTCGCGGGCGAGTTCGTCGAACTCGGGGTCGGGCTGGTTGAGGATTCCGAGCTCGCGCAGCCGCCGCACCCGCTCGGGCGCGGCCGGGTCGTCGGGCGTGATGGTGAGTCGGAAGTCGTTCTGGTTGTTCATGCAAGGCTCCTTAACCGGGCGGTCGCCGACGCGGCGGCCATGAGGTGCTTGGTCAGGGTGACCAGCACGAGGGTGGCCGAACGTGAATCGCGAGCGTCGCAGCAGACGATCGGGATGTTCGCTTTGAGGTCCAGGGCGGCCCGGACTTCTTCGGGGTCGTAGTGGAATGACCCGTCGAACTCGTTGACCGCCACGATGAACGGGGTCCCGCGCCGCTCGAAGAAGTCGAGGGCCGAGAAGCAGTCCGCCAGTCTCCGCGTGTCGGCCAGGACCACGGCGCCGAAGGCGCCGTCGGACAGCTCGTTCCACATGAACCAGAAGCGGTCCTGGCCGGGGGTGCCGAACAGGTAGAGGATGTGCTGGTGGTCCAGGGTGATGCGTCCGAAGTCGAGGGCGACGGTGGTGGTCTCCTTGTCGCCCAGGCCGGTCATGTCGTCGGTGCCGATGCTGGCGGTGGTGATGGTCTCTTCGGTGCTGAGCGGTTCGATTTCGCTGGCCGAGCTGACGAAGGTGGTCTTGCCGACACCGAAGCCGCCCGCGACCAGGAGCTTGACGGCGGTGGGCAGTGAATTGGGTTGTTGTGCAGGCGATGCGTCAGGGTCGCCGTTGTAGGCCATTGAGGAGTGCCTCCATTCAGAGTCGCCGCTGT
Source organism: Glycomyces halotolerans (assembly GCF_054779575.1). Taxonomy (NCBI): domain Bacteria; kingdom Bacillati; phylum Actinomycetota; class Actinomycetes; order Glycomycetales; family Glycomycetaceae; genus Glycomyces; species Glycomyces halotolerans. The sequence goes on along the minus strand of NZ_BAAGXZ010000005.1, from coordinate 194,698 downwards.
AGGCCATTGAGTAGCGCCTCCAATACGGCTCGGTCGGTGGGATCGACGGCGGGGTCCGGCGCGTGTGCGATCACGGCGCCGCATTCGACGAGGTCGGATAGCAGGACCTTGATGACCATTGCCGGGAGCCGCAGGTGGGCCGAGACCTCGGCCACCGAGATGGGTTCCCTGCACAGCAGCAGCGCTTCGGCGTGCTCGGCTTCGAGCTGCGAGGGCCGCAGCTGCCCGGTGGACCGGACCAGCGAGAGAAGGTCCAGGTTCGCGGTCGGGGCGGTGCGCCCCTTGGAGACCGTGTACGGGCGGACGAGCGGGCCGGCGTCGTCGTCGAGCAGGGGGTGGTCCTCATATTCGGACATCAGCCCACCGTCTCACCGCTGGCCGCCGGGTGATCGAGGTCGGTCATCGGTTCACCGTCTCTCTGTGTTCGCCGGTTGAGGGACGCTGAGCATCTTCAGCCCACCATCTCGCCGTTGGCGGCGCGGTTGCGCACGGGCGTCTCGAGGTAGGGGCGGACGCTCTTGACCAGGATGGACATTTCGTAGCCGAGCACGCCGGCGTCGGCCTCGTGGCCGGCGGTGACGGCCAGGACCGCTCCGGATCCGGCGGTGGAGACGAACAGGAGGGTGTCGTCGAGTTCGGCGACGACCTGCCGGACGCTTCCGGTGGAGCCGAACTGGGCGCCGGCGCTGCGTGCCAGGGAGAACATGCCCGAGGCGATCGCCGAGAGCTGGTCGGCCTGGTCGACGCCGAGTCCGTGGTATGCCTTCTTGATGCCGTCCGATGACAGCAGGAGGGCGCTGCGGGTATGCGGGACCTTCTTCACCAGACCGGCCAGGAGCCAACCTAGATCCGTCGCCTGCGCCGCTGCCTCATCGCCTGCCATTAGGCCTCCTCGTCTCTGTACGGAGTAACGAAACTGTCCGAGTTGGGGATCGGTGGTGCGTCGTCGTGTTCGTCGGCTCGGCCTCGACCTTGCTGGAAGGCCTTCATCAGGCCGGGGTCGTGTCCGGCCTCGGAGCCTCGGCCCGTCGGCGGCGGCGGTGTGTCGCGCAGCTGGGGGGCCAGGTGGGACTGCTTGTTGCGCTTCGGCAGTGCGGGGCGCTCGGCGGCGCCGCCGTTCATCTGGCCCGGACCTCCTGCGCTCTGGGTGTCCACTGCGGGTATCTCGGCGGTGTGGTAGCCGCCTGCCCCGGTGTGCGCGGGCGAGTAGACCGGGGCGGCGCTGTAGCCCGGGCTCAGGCGCGGCGCTTCGGTGGTGGTCTGGCCGTTGCCCACGGCCGGTTGGGACCGGTGGTGCCGTCCGCTCTCGCCGGGGCCGGTCTGCAGTTGGACCGACGGCAGGGACGGCGAGCGCGGCGGTTCGCTGGGCTGGCGCACCGGCATGGCCTGCGACTCGTGCTGTCGCGGCGGTGCGGGGGCCTCCTTGGGGGCGGCGCTGTTCGGGCTGTCGCCGAGGAGCACGTCGCCGATGACGACGATCGCCTGGGTGCCGCCGAAGATGTTGCTCTGGAGTTGGACGGTCAGTTCGTGGCGGCCGGCCAGGCAGGCCACGACGTAGAGTCCGATGCGGCCGTCGGCCAGCAGCTCGTCGAGGTCGATCTCGTCGGGGGCGGCGAGCATCTTGTTGTAGCGTTCGCGCTCTTCGGCCTCCATGCCGAGGCCGCGGTCCTCGACTTCGACGGCGAGGCCGGCGCGGACGCGCTGGACGCGGATGAGGACCTGGGTCTGCGGGGCCGAGAAGGCGGTGGCGTTCTCGACCAGCTCGGCGACCAGGTGGATGATGTCGGCGACGGCGTGGCCTTTGAGGTTGCCGTCGATGGGGCGCACGAGTTTGACGCGGGCGTACTGCTCGACTTCGGCCACGGCCGAGCGGAGGGCCTCGTAGACGTTGACCGGGCGGGACCACTGGCGGTGCGAGGTGGCGCCGCCGAGGACGGCGAGGTTCTCGGCGTGGCGCCGGATCCGGGTGGCGAGGTGGTCGACCGAGAAGAGGCCTTTGAGGAGGTCGGGGTCCTCGACCTGGTTCTCGAGTTCGTCGAGCTGCTCGATCTCGCGGTGCACCAGCGACTGCAGGCGGCGGGCGAGGTTGACGAAGATGCCGACCCGGGAGTGGGCCGAGGCCGTCTCGATCGGACTGGTCGGCTGCGGTTCGCGGCCGTGGCCTCCTTGCGGCCCTTGGACCTGCACGGGCAGGCCGCGGCCGGCGAGGTCGTCGGCGACCTGGCGCAGCAGTTGGGCTTCGGCGGCGAGGACGCGGAGGGCCTCGTCGGTGGTGACCGGCTGGTGGGCCTGGTTGGGCAGCGGGATCGGGCGGCGCTGCTCGGGCGGCAGCCGCCGCTGGACCTCGTCGAGGGCCTGCCAGATCCGGTAGTGGGTCTCCATGGTGGAGCGCCGCACGGCGGTGACGCGCCGGCCCAGGTCGGTCTCGATCCTGGTGGCGGTGTGGAAGGCCAGGTAGCCGATGACGGCCAGGAAGACCGCGGCGCTGCCGATGACGACGGTCGGCATCCAGGCGGACTGGCCGCCGATGTCGATGCGCGAGACGAAGACCGCGACGCCCGCTCCGAGCAGGGCGGCGCCGGTCATGGGCAGCAGCGCGAGCCGCACCAATCGTCCGCGCAGCTCGGCGCTCGGAGCGTCGGTCGACTCGGCGGGGCGCTCCTGCGAGGAGCCGCCGTGCGCCTGGGACGGCGCGGAGGTGTGACCGGGGCGGGACTGCGCCGGCCCGGTCGATCCGTTCAGGGCGGCACCGCGGTGCGATGTCGCCGGTCCCGTGGCGCCGTTCGACGCTGCACCACCGTTGGACTGCGCCGGTGCCGGCGGGCTGAACAGCGCGCCGCCGTGGGACTGCGCCGGTCCGGCCGAGCCGTTCGGCGCGGATCCGCCGTATGGCTGTGCCGGATCTGTTCGGCCGGACATCGCCGCACCGCCGTGGGTCTGCGCCGACTCTATTGGGCCGGACATCGCCGCACTGCCGTGGGACTGTGCCGACTCTATTGGGGAATAAGTATGGGTTGTGGACCGAGGTGTTTCGGGCATCGCCATCCTCACGACACAGGCCAACTGACTTCGCGATACCGGAAAGTGGCAAAGTCATTGCAGCAGAACGGAAGTGAATCCCCGCCGACTGGTTCGACACGATGGTATCAGCGCTCTTTCCCTGGATAGCACGCCTACCCATCCCAGTCAAGATCGAGATGTTCCGGACGACGGGCGATCCAGGTGCGCAAGCGGACAGGTGTGCGTTGTCTGAGCTGGGGTCCCTTCGCAGCGTGTGACCGGGTCGGGAACAGGGTGTCGGGCTTCGGGTATCACCCGATCGAGGGAGCTCTCGCACAATGCGATCGACCTTACTCGACGCTCCGCCCACCGTCCTGTGGGGGCGGCGACGAACCGGCCCGGAACGAATGCGTTGCCGGACTTGATCACTCCCCGCTGTGCCCGAGACGGGATTCGAACCCGCAAGCCGCGCGACGGCCGGTTTTAAGCCGACTGTGTCTACCAGATTCCACCACTCGGGCCCTCACCAATGAACGCTAGCGGGAAATCCGCGCCGATGGTTCACCCGAAAGCGCCCTGGCACAGCGAGAACCAGTTTTGTCGGGAGTACGACAGTGGGGTCGCACCGATTCGGTGCGACCCCACGAGGCGGTGCTCAAGCGACGCGCGTACTGCCGCGCCGCGGCGCCGTACGCCTCAGACCAGCTGCTTCGGCTGCGCGTAGTGGCACGCCGCGCGCGTCTGCCCGTCGTGGTCCGAACGCAGCGGCGGCTCGACGTCGATGCACACCTGCCGCTCGTCGTCCGAAAGCGTCTGGAACAGCGGGCACCTGGTGCGGAACCGGCACCCCGACGGCGGGTTCGACGGACTCGGCACGTCGCCGACCAGCACGATCCGCTCCCGGCTGCGCTCCTTGCGCGGGTCCGGCAGGGGAATCGCCGACATCAGCGCCTGCGTGTACGGGTGCGCCGGACCGGCGAACAGCTCGTCGGTGGTGCCCTCCTCGACGATCTTGCCCAGGTACATCACCGACACGCGGTGGGCGATGTGCCGGACCACCGACAGGTCGTGCGAGACGAACAGGTACGTCAGGCCCAACTCCTCCTGGAGGTCCTCCAGCAGGTTGATCACGCCCGCCTGGATCGACACGTCCAGCGCGCTCACCGGCTCGTCGAGCATGAGGACCTTCGGCTCCAGCGCCAGCGCCCGGGCCACGCCGATCCTCTGGCGCTGACCGCCGGAGAACTCGTGCGGGTACCGGTTGCGGTGCTCCGGGTTGAGCCCGACGATCTCGATGAGGCTGTTGACCTTGTCGCGGCCGCCGTTCTTGAACAGGCCGTGGACCCGCAGGGGCTCGGCGATGATCTCGAAGACGCTCATGCGCGGGTCCAGGCTCGCCATCGGGTCCTGGAACACCAGCTGGATGTCCCGCCGGATCGGACGCATCTGCGCGCGCGACAGCTTCGTGAGATCGCGGCCCTCGTAGAGGACCTCGCCGGAGGTCGGCTGGATGAGGTTCATCAGCAGCCGCGCCGTGGTGGACTTGCCGCAGCCCGACTCGCCCACCAGCGCGACCGTCTCGTTCGCGCCGATCTCCAGGCTCACTCCCGAGACGGCGTGGATCGCCCCGACCCTGCGGCGCACGATCCCCTTGGACCGGACCGGGAACTCCTTGACGAGGTTCTTGCCGGCGATGACCGGCGCGGCCTGCGCCTGCGGAGTGTCGAGCATGGCGTTCACTTGTCCTCCTCGTCGTGGGCGGTCCGGGCCTCGAGGGACTCGACGGCGGACTCCACCTGGTGGTCGTAGGCGACCGGGGCGAACACGTCGTCGGGGTGCTTGCCTTCCAGGTCGGCCGCGAAGTGGCAGGCCGCCACGTGGCCGCTGGCGCTCACCGGCAGCAGGTCCGGCTCGATCTCGGCGCACACGTCCTGCGACATCGGGCAGCGGGGCCGGAACGGGCAGCCGGGCGGCAGGTGCAGCATCGACGGCGGCGTGCCGTGCACCGGGGTGAGCCGGTGTCCGCGCTCCTCGTCCATGCGCGGCATGGAGCCGATGAGGCCGAGCGTGTACGGCATCCTGGGCTCGTAGAAGATCTCGTCGACCGTGCCCTGCTCGACCGGGCGGCCGGCGTACATGACCAGCACGTCGTCGGTGTGCCCGGCGATGACGCCGAGGTCGTGGGTGATGAGGATCATCGCCGCGTGGACCTCCTCGCGCGCCTTCTCCAGCGCCTCGAGGACCTGCGCCTGGACGGTCACGTCGAGGGCCGTGGTCGGCTCGTCGGCGATGATGACGTCCGGGTTGTTGGCCATGGCGATGGCGATGACCACGCGCTGGCGCATGCCGCCGGAGAGCTCGTGCGGGTAGGCGTCGACCCGCTGGGACGGGTTCGGGATGCCGACGGTGTCGAGCAGGTCGATCGCGCGGTCGCGGGCCTCCTTCTTCGACACGTCCGTGTAGTGGACCCGGATGGCCTCGATGAGTTGGAAGCCGACCGAGTAGACCGGGTTGAGGCTGGTCAGCGGGTCCTGGAAGATCATCGAGATCCGCTTGCCGCGCAGCTTGGAGAGCGCCGAGTCGGGCAGGCCGATGAGTTCTTCGCCCTGGAGCTTCGCCGAGCCGGTGATCTGGGCGGTCTTGGGCAGCAGGCCCATGATCGCCATGGAGGTCACCGACTTGCCGGAGCCGGACTCGCCGACGATGCCGAGCGACTGGCCGCGGCGCAGCTCGTAGTTGACGCCGCGGACGGCGTTGACGAGCCCGTCCTCGGTCGGGAAGGAGACGTTGAGGTCGCGCACCTCCAGGAGCACTTCGCCCGTGGCGCCCTGGCCCGGGCCGTCCTCGGCCCTGGTGCCGTTGACAGTCAGGTCCATCGGTTATCGCCTCACCATCGTCTGCCGGGGGTCCATCGCGTCGCGCAGGCCGTCGCCGACGAAGTTGACGGTCAAGGCGATGAGGATGACCATCGCACCCGGAATGTAGAACAGGTACCAGTACTGGTTGAACGCCGAAGCGCCGGCGGCCTCGATCAGGAGGCCCAGCGAGGTGTCCGGGCTCTCGATGCCCAGCCCGAGGAACGACAGCGTCGTCTCCGACAGGATCGCGAAGGCGATCTGGAGGGTCGCCGACACGATGATAACGCTCATCGTGTTCGGGATCAGGTGCTTGAAGATGATGTGCAGGTCGGAGCCGCCGGCGGCCCGGGCCGCCTCGATGAACTCCTTCTCACGCAGCGAGAGCACCTCGGCGCGGACGGCGCGGGCGGTGGCCAGCCAGCCGAACACGGCCAGGATGAACGCCATGTGGTACCACCTGGTGCTGCCGTCGATGGCGCCGGCCACCGCCGCGGTGATCACCAGGAACGGGATCACGAACAGCACGTCGACCACGCGCATGAGCAGCGCGTCGATCCAGCCGCGGTAGAAGCCGGCGACGGCGCCGACGATCGCGCCGATCACCGTGGAACCGACAGCGACCACGAACGCGACCTTGAGCGACTGGGCGGTGGCCCGCATGACCGAGCCCATCATGTCGCGGCCGGCCTTGTCGGTGCCGAACGGGTGGTCCAGGCTCGGAGCGGCCCGCGAGGGGATCTCCGGGTGGATCTTGTAGTCCCACACCCACAGGTAGGGGCCGACGAACGCGAACAGGACGATCAGGACGAACAGGCAGGAGCTGAACACCGCCAGGCGGTGGCGGAAGAAGCGGCGGGCCACCAGGGCCCACTGGCCGCGTTCCTTCGTGGTGATGGCCTCGGCTTCGAGGGCTCGGGCGGGAACGGTCTTACTCATAGCGGATCCTCGGGTCGAGCACGCCGTACAGCAGGTCGGAGACCAGGATGCCGATCAGGACGACGATCCCGGAGATGAGCAGGTAGGCCATGACGACGAAGCTGTCGCCGTGGAGGATGGCGTCGTAGGAGTAGGCCCCCAGGCCCCTCCAGCCGAAGATCCGTTCGATGACGATCGCCCCGCCCATCGCGAAGGTGATGCTCAGCGGCGCGAACGTGGCCACCGGGATCAGCGCGGTCCGCAGCGCGTGCCGGCGCATGACCGTCCGGTTGGGCACGCCCTTGGCGCGGGCCAGCCGCACGTAGTCGGAGTTCATGACCTCCAGCATCGCGGCCCGCTGGTAGCGGGACATGGCGGCGTAGCCGGTGAGCATGAGCACGATCGTGGGGACGACCAGGAACGGCAGGGCGTCCACGAACGTCTCCCAGCCGGTGCCCTGGAAGCCGGTGCTGCCGGATCCGTAGGTGCGGAAGACGTTGTCGCCCAGCGCGCTGTTGACCTGGACGGCGGCCTCCTTCATGAGGGTCGCGAACCAGAAGGTCGGCATCGCCAGTGCCAGGAAGCCGATGAACGTCAGCGTGTAGTCGACCCGCGAGTACTGCCGGACGGCGCTGACCACACCGGTGAGGATCGCGATGCCGATGGAGGCGAGCGTGGCGAACAGGACGAGCCGGAGGGTGATCCAGAACCGGTTGCCGACCTCCTCGCCGATGTCCTGGGCCGAGCCCTCGATCGAGGGCCCCCATTCGCCCTGGAGGATGCCGATGTCGCCGCGCGTGTCGCCGATGCCGGTGAGCCACAGCCAGTAGCGCTCGGGCATGGAGCGGTCGTAGTACAGCGACTTCTCGATGGCCTCGACCGTCGAAGGGGGAACCGGCTCGCCGGTGGACTGCTCGATCTCGAAGACCTGCCGCTGGACCGGGTCGTTGGACATCTCGACCAGCGCGAACGACAGGACGGTGGCACCGAGCAGCACCGGGATCATGATCAGGAATCGCCGGATTATGAATACAACCATGGTGCCTCGTTCACGGTTCCTCTGGTGTGGACCGGCCGGCCTCCCGGCCGGCCGTCGCGCGTGCGCGCTTGGCACTCGCTAGGACTCACTGACTCCCCATTCTGCGACGTTGTACAGGGCCCGCTGCTGCGAGGCCCAGTTGTCACGGACATTGACCAACTTATCGGAGACCATGATGGCCACCGGCGAGTCGACGATCGGCAGCACGTAGGCGTCCCCGATGACCTGCGCGACCGCTTCGTTGGCGATCTCGGCGGCCTCGTCCATGTCGAGGGTCCCGCCGAGCCGCTCGAGGGTCGCGTCGAGCTCGGGGTCGCTGAGGCCGCCGAAGTTCGACGACGACTCGGAGTGCCAGTACTGGCTGGCGCCGTTCACGAACGTCGGGGTGGTCGACCAGCCGAAGTTGACCAGGTCGAACTCGCCGCCGAAGAGGACCGCGCCGAGGTCGGCGTCGGCGATCGGGTCGAGCTCGACGTCGATGCCGAGGTCGGAGAGGTTGGCCTGGACGAGTTCGGCGGTGGTCCGGCGCGCGGTCTTGGACTCGGTGTACCGGTACTGGAGTTCGACGCGCTCGCCGTCGGGGGTGAGCAGCGAGCCGTCCTCGTCCCAGCTGTAGCCGGCGTTCTCCAGGATGCTCATGGACAGCTCGACGTCGCCCGAGCCCTGGCCGGTCGCGGTCAGGTGGTCGATGAAGTACGGCGAGTCGTTGCGGAACAGGTGGTTGAGCTTGCGAACGGCGTCGGACTGCACGTAGGAGACGGTGCGGCCGATGATGTTCTCGACGTCGATCGCGGTGAGCACGGCGGTGCGCAGGTCGGGGTCGGACAGGAAGGGCCCGCGCGTGTTGACGTCGATGTGCTCCCAGGAGGGGCCGCCGGAGATGTCGTAGGAGACCCCTTCGGCGCCCTCGAGCTGGGTGATCGAGTCGACGTCGATCGAGAAGGGGGAGGCGCCGTCGATGGCGCCCTGGCGCAGTTCGGTGACGATGCTGTCGAGGCCCTCGATGACGGTGAAGGTCAGCTTGTCGAGGGTGACCTCGGTGTCGCCGGCCCAGTCGGGGTTGGGCTCGTAGATGACGTGGTCGCCGGCTTCGGCGCTGACGATCCGGAACGGGCCGGTGGTCCATTCCGGCGGCTGCTCGGAGAACCAGACCTGGGACGCGGCCATCTCGGCCGGGTCGGAGTCCCAGTCGAAGCCTTGAGCCTCGGCGACGTGCGCGGGCGAGGACAGGACGTCCTCGTACCGCCACTCGGCGCTGGAGTAGTCGTCGACGTAGGTGACGGTGACCGTCGAGCCGGAGGCGCTGATGTCCGCGACCTTGGAGCCGTAGGCGGTGCCGGCGGGGGTGCAGTCCTGGCACCGGTCGGCGTCGCCGGAGGTGGCGTACCAGTGGTAGACGAAGTCGTCGACGGTGATCGGAGTGCCGTCGCCCCAGTTGGCGCCGTCGGCGAGGGTGTACTCGACGGCCATGGGGTCCTCGGAGACCAGCTGCGGGTCCTGGGCGAACAGGCCCTCGTTGACGACGAAGTCGCCGTTCTGGTCGAACTGCCCGGAGGTGGGCCACATCGGGGCGAGGGCCTGGCTGAGGTAGGCGTTGTTGTCGGAGGCCATGGTGAGGTTCCAGCCGGTCCAGGAGCCGTCGACGGCCCAGGTGATCTCGCCGCCGTCGATGCGGTCGCCGGAGTTGCAGGTGACCGGTTCGGTGTCGCATTCGGCGAGCCCCGAGACGCCGGAGGCCTCGCCGCGCCCGCACGCGGTCAGGGTCATCGCCAGGGTGGCGAAGGCGGCGAGGGCTGCCGCCGCCTTGTGGTGTCGCTCCATGGTTCCTCTCGTGGGTGGCGCCCGTCGGGATGGGACGGGGGCGCGAGGTAAAGCGTGGCACGCGGAATCCGGGGTGGCCGGTTCCGCACCGATGATGATCATCGTTCGTTATGGGTTCGTTATACGAAGGGGCCCGGTCTACCAGGGCGTTTCCTCCCCGGCTCGGCCGGGTCCACCGGTTCACGGGGCCGGCGGTCGCGGTCGGACCTGAAGAGCGGTGGGGCCGGGCCGGCCCCACCGCTCAGTCGCGATCGCGGACTACTTGGTGGTCCACTCGCGGACGTTGTAGAGCGGGCCGGCCTGGCTGTAGCCGTTGGCGTGCACGCCCTCCATGATCTCGTTGTTGAACATGATGTGCTGCGGCTCGTCGAACAGCGGCAGGACGTAGGCCTCCGGCATGACGATCTCTTCGACCTGGTTGGCGAAGTCGGCGGCCTCGTCGAGGTCCACGGTCGAGCGGACCTTGTCGATGGCCGCGTCGGCGTCGGGGTTCTCGTACTTGCCGAAGTTCGAGCCGGAGTCGGACCGGAAGAACTGGCCGGGGGCGACGGTGAAGGCCGCGTCGCCCGACCAGCCGAAGATGACCAGGTCGAAGGTGCCCTCGGTGAGCACCGCGCCCAGCTCGCCGTCCTGGATCGCCTCGAGCGTGAGGTCGATGCCGATCTCGGCGAGGTAGGCCTGGCTCAGCTCGGCGATGGTCTTGCGGATCTGGTCGGTCTCCGACATGCGGAAGGTCAGCGTGACCTGCTCGCCGTCGGGGGTGAGCAGCTTGCCGGCGTCGTCCCAGGTGTAACCGGCGGCCTCGAGGATGCCGCGGGCCGCGTCGTAGTCGCCGGTGCCCTGACCGGTCGGCGTGACGTGGTCGACGAAGTACTCGTTGCCCTCGCTGAAGAAGTGGCTGCCCTTGGGGCCGACCTCGGTCTCGGGGAAGTTCTTGTCGATGATGTCCTGGATGTTGATCGCCGTGAACACGGCCTTGCGGAGCTCGACGTCCGACAGGAACGGGTTGTTGCAGTTGGCGTCGATGTGGATCCACACCGAGCCGGAGTAGACCTCTCCGGTGAGCGCCGGGTCCTCTTCGAGCTTGGCGAGCTCTTCCTCGCTGAACTCGCTGGGCCAGGAGCCGTGGATCGAGCCCTGGCGCAGCTCGGTGACGATCGCCTCGGTGCCGGCGACGACCTTGACGGTCAGCTTCGGGATCTCGGGCTTGACCGAACCCTGGTAGTTCTCGTTGGGCTCGTAGACGATGTACTCGCCGAGCTTGGAGTCGACCGGCTTGTACGGGCCGGTGACGACGTCCCAGAGGTTCTCGTTGAACCAGGTGACGGCGTCGCCCATGACCTCGGGGTCGGACTGCCAGTTCTCGAAGCCGTTCTCTTCGGCCAGGTGGCTGGGCAGGTAGACGCCGCCGGAGAAGGACCACTCGGGGTCGATGTAGCCGTCGACGTAGGTGGTGAGGATGCCGCCGTCCTCGGTCGCCTCGATCGAGGCGATCTCGGCGTAACCGGAGGTGGAGGCGGGCAGGGCCTTCTCCTGGTTGGCGTGGTCGGGGTTGCCCGACATGCTGTACCACTGGAAGATGAAGTCCTCGACGCGGACCGGCTTGCCGTCCGACCACTGCGCGCCCTCTTTGAGGGTGTGCTTGATCTGCATCGGCGACTCGGAGACCAGCTCGGGCGCGCCGTCGAAGATCGCGTCGTCGTAGAAGACCTCGCCCTCGGGGGTGAAGTCGTAGCCGACCTGCCCCAGGGGGATCATCGGGGTCATGGCCTGGTGGCCGTAGGAGTTGTTGCCGGCGGTGGTGTTCTCGTTCCAGGCCTCCCACTGCGAGGAGATCGCCCAGGTGACCTCCCTGCTGCCGGACCCGTCGCTGCCACCGTCGTCGCCACCGCCGCAAGCGGTCAACGCGAACGCGGCCGAACCGCCGATGGTCAGTCCGCCGAAAGCTCTCCGTGTAAGAGCCATGAGTGTTCTCCTCCAGATGTCGTTAGCCGAGGGGGCCGCTCCACGCGACCGCGCAGCAACACTGCCTCGCGGCCCGGGTGTGATTTTTCGGGGGAAGCGTCTCAGTTCGCCCTCGGCGGTGTTGTGTCAAACACTGTCACAGTCCCGGCGGAAAAGGCACTGGCGCGGACTCAACTGGAGTTTATTCGTGATGGTTTCGTGACTTACCCATGTGCGGAGTGGCCGCGAAGCCGATGAGGTCATCGACCGGGCGGGCTATTCAGTGAATTGAGCAGGACTTTCTCCGGCTCCGGACGCGAGTCGGCGGGGCCGGTGCACGGCTCCGGCCCCGCCGATGATCGCTTGCACTCCGTTATGCGGGCTCCCATTCGCGGACGTTGAACAAGGGCCCGGCCTGACTGTTGCCGTTCGCCGTGACGCCGCTCAGCGAATTGGTGTTCCACATGATCGACTGCGGCTCGTCGAACAGCGGCAGCACGTAGGCCTCGGGCATGACCATGCGGTCGACCTCGTTGGCGTACTCGGCGGACTCGTCGATGTCGGTGGTGGACCGAACCTGCGCGATGACCTCGTCGAGGCCCTCGAGCTCGAAGCCGCCGAAGTTCGAGCCGGACTCCGAGCCGAAGAACTGGAACGGCGCGGTCGTGAACGCCGGAGTGCCCGACCAGCCGAAGATGACCAGGTCGAACTCGCCGCTGGTGAGGACCGGCCCGAGCTCGCCGTCGGGGATCGCCGACAGCGACACGTCGATGCCGATCTGGGCCAGGTAGGACTGGACCAGTTCGGCGGTGGTCCTGCGGACGGTGTCGGTCTCGCCGTAGCGGAAGTCCAGCGTCACCTGCTCGCCGTCGGGAGTGAGGAGCTGGTCCTCGTCGTTCCAGGTGTAGTCGTTGTCCTCCAGCAGCTGCCTGGCGGCGTCGGCGTCGCCCGAGCCCTGCACGGGCTCGGTGGCGCCGAGGATGTCCTCGTGGTATTGGCTGGACTCGCTGAAGAAGTGGTTGGTGCGCGGCGTGACGTCGGTGTCCGGGTAGTTCTTCGCGATGATGTCGGCGTTGTCGATGGTGGTGTAGACCGCGCGGCGCAGGTCGGCGTCGCTGAGGAACTCGCCGCGGGTGTTCGCGTCGATGTGGATCCAGATCGACCCGTCGTACACCTCGTACTGCAGCGCCTCGTCCTCGTCGAGCTTGGCGAGCTCCTCGGCGTTGAACTGGCTCGGCCAGGCCCCGTGGATGGCGCCTTGGCGCATCTCGGTGACGATCGCCTCGGTGCCCTCGACGACCCTGAGCGTCAACCGGTCCAGGCTCGGTTCGACCGAGCCCTGGTAGTTCTCGTTGGGTTCGTAGATGACGTACTGGCCGACCTGGGCGTCGACCGGCGTGTACGGCCCGGTCGACCAGGTCGGGGCGGTCTCGGCGAAGAACTCGGCGCTGTCGCCCATGACCTCGGGGTCGTCCTGCCAGTCCTCGAAGCCCTCCGCTTCGGCGATGTGGGTGGGGTACATGGGCGTCTGGAAGAACTCCCACTCCGGGTCGAGGTAGCCGTCGACGTAGGTCATGGTGATCACGCCGGGTTCGTTCTCCTCGATGGAGGCGACGTTGGAGCCCCAGTCGGTGCTGGCCGGCTGGCACTTGTCCTGGTTGCAGTGGTCGGCGTCGCCCGACATCTGGTACCAGACGTAGACGAAGTCCTCCAGGCGGAACGGCTCCCCGTCGGACCACTGGGCGTTCTCGTTGAGGGTGTACTCCACCTGCATGGGGTCTTCGCCGGCCAGCTCGGGCGCCTGCGCCAGGAGGGCGTCGTTGTGGAACCACTCGCCGTTCTCGTCGAAGTCGCCGAGCGTGGTCTCGCTGGGCACCAGGGCCTGGTGCAGGTAGCTGTTGTTGCCAGAGGTGGTGTTCTGGTTCCACGATTCCCACGACGAGGCGATCGCCCACGAGATCTCGCTCTCACCGTCGCCGTCGCCTCCTCCGCCGTCGCCGCCGCCTCCGCAGGCGCTCAGCGCCAGCGCGGCCACGGTCGCGGCGGCGGCCGCCGCGGTGGCGCGCACGTGTGTGGTGCTCATCTGTCCACTCCCCGATTGGTCTCCGCTAGTGGGCCGCGTGTGCAGGGCCCGAACTGGGACATCGTTACATCCGCGGGGGCGGCCTTTGGGGACTTTGGCCTAATCGGGCGGGGGTCAGCTCGCGATCAGTCCAGTTCGGGCGGGAGCGGGCGGGTGTGGACGACGGTGAGGCGGGAGACGGCGCGGGTGAGGGCGACGTAGAGGTGGCGGAGGCCGACGCCCGCGGAGACGTGGATCCGCTCGGCGGGGGCGGCGACGATCTCGGCGGGTTCGGCGACGACGACGTGGTCGTATTCGAGGCCTTTGGCGAGACTGGCGGCGACGACTTCGACGCGGTCGTGCTCGGGCAGGGCGGCTCGGAGGGCGTCGGTCTGGGAGTCGGCGGCGATGACGCCGACCAGGCCGGCTTCGGAGAGGGCCTTGTCGACCGCTTCGGCGACGCCGCCGGCCAGGTCGGCGGTCGCGATGTGGTCGAGGGACCCGTCGGAGCGGATGGAGCGGGCGGGGGCGACGTCGACGCCGAGGTGCGGCAGGAGCCGGTTGGCCAGGTCGATGATGACGCCGGGGACGCGGAAGCCGGCGGTCAGTTCGGTGTGTTCGGCGTCGGTGCGGCCGAGGTGGCGCATCTGGGTGCGCCAGTCGGCGGCGGCCCAGGGGGTGGTGCCTTGGGCGAGGTCGCCGAGGACGGTGAGCGCTCCGCCGGCGGCGCGGCGGGCGATGGCGCGGCACTGCATGGGCGAGAGGTCTTGGGCCTCGTCGATGACGATGTGGCCGTATGAGCGGGAGGGGTCGGGGAGTTTGAGGTGGGACTGGAGTTCGTCGGCGATGAGGATGTCGGCGGCGGTGGGCTTGAGGGTCTTGCCGGGGAGGGCGAGGAGTGCGGCCTCGTCGGGTGTGAGGATTCCCGCGGTGGCGTCGGCGCGGAAGTCCGGGTCGGTGTAGAGCCTGCGCAGCAGGGTTTTGGCGTTGAGTTCGGGCCAGACGGCTTCGAGGAAGTCGACGACCGGCTCGCGCTTTTTGAGTCTGGTGGCCCATTTGCCGTCGGGGGAGTGGCCGGCGCGGATCTCGGCCTGGCGGCGGACGCCCTGCACGATGGCGTCGGTGAGGGACTTGCGTCCGGCCTCGTAGGTGCGGCAGGTCTTGCGGGCGGTCTCGATGGCGCCGTCGAGGTAGTTGCGGCCCAGTCGCCAGCGCCAGCCGCCGTCGGTGATGAGCAGTCCTGCTTCGGCGGTGACGCCGGCGTCGGCGGCGCGGCCGACGTGGCCCCAGACGGCGCGTTCGCATACCGAGGCCATGCGCTCGTCGTGCTTGAGCACGGCCGCTTCGTGCGTGTCGGTGGCTTTGGCGGTGTCGGCGCCGGTGAGCTGTTGGACGGTGACCTGGCGGACGGAGGTCTCGCCGAGGGTGGGCAGGACGCCGCCGATGTAGGCGAGGAAGCCTTCGTTGGGTCCGACGACGAGGACGCCGGCTTTGGCGAGGTGCTCGGCGTAGTTGTAGAGCAGCCAGGCGGCGCGGTGGAGGCCGACGGCGGTCTTGCCGGTGCCGGGGGCGCCTTGGACGCACAGGGTGGCGGCGGCGCCGCGGCGGATGAGTTCGTCCTGCTCGGGCTGGATGGTGGCGACGATGTCGCGCATGGGGCCGGTGCGGGGGCGTTCGATCTCGGCGGTGAGGATGTCGGAGGCGAGCGATTCGCCCAGGCGCAGGTCCTCGTCTTCGAAGCCGGTGATCTGCGCGTTCCGGAAGCCGAAGCGGCGGCGACGGGCGACGTCTCTGCGGTCGTGGGCGGAGGCGCGGTAGTAGTGCTCGGAGACGGGGGCGCGCCAGTCGAGGACGAGCGGGGTGGCGGTCTCGTCGCGGATGTGGCGGCGGCCGATGTGGTAGTCCTCGCCGGAGTCGAACCAGAGGCGGCCGAAGAACAGGGCGATGTCGCGTTCGGTGAGGTCGGACATGCGGGAGGTGGTGTACTTCGCCATGGCGTAGGCGAGTTCTTTGTCGGGGCCTTTGTCGCCGTCGCCTTTGCCGCCGCTGTTGCCTATGTTGAATTCGGTCTCGTGTCGTTCGTAGGTGCCGGCGGTGGCGCGGCGCATGTCGTCCATGGCGGCCCGGGCCCGTTCGTGGTGGTCGATCTCGGCGCGCAGTTCGGCTGCTGCGGTGCCTTCGACGGTGCCTTCGGGCATGGCGGTCTCCTGGACGGGCACGGTGGTGGAAGCTGGCGGGTTGCCGATGCTAGCCGTGGCCGGCCGGGGTGGCAATCCTTTTATCCGGGGGCGAGCGGTTTGACCTCGGACAGGCGCCCGTCGTCGTGGTGGAGGACCCAGCCGCAGCCGGGGGCGAGGCCGGGCGGCCCTTCGAGCGGGAGTGTGAAGTCGTAGTCGGCCAGGTCGTGGGAGTCGCGGGCGGCGATGGCGACCAGCAGGGCGGCGAGGACGACGCCTTCGGCGCAGATGACGGCGGTGCGCCGTGGGTCGGGGAGGGCGCGGACGGCGCGGGCGGTGAGCCATGCGGCGGCGTGCGCGCTGCCGCCGCCGTCGGGGAACTTGGGGACGTCGGCGGTGAGGTCCTCGCTGGTGGCGACCGGGAGGCCGAGTCGTGAGGCGAGCGGGGCGAGGGTGTCGGCGCAGGCGCGGTCGGGGGCGCTGAGCAGCACTGTCGGGTTGTAGAGCTGGAGGAAGTCGGCCATGGAGCGGGCGCGGCGCGCGTCGGCCGAGTCGAGTCGGGCGGGGGCCTTCCCCGGGGTGGTGGAGGCGTGGCGGAGCAGGACGAGGGCGGAGAGCATCAGTGCGGACCGCCTACCTGGAGGGAGCTCATATTGAAGATGCTGCGAACGCAGGTGAACGTTGCGTTAACCAGGGCCGGGCGCAGAGGTGAACAGTGGCCAACGGTGTCGACTACGGCTGGTAACGCAGGTCGTCGTACTCGGGGTGGCGCGACATCCAGCGTTCAACGAACGGGCAGGTCGCATACACCTTGGTCCCTTTTGAGCGAAGGTCGTCGAGGGCGAAACGGGCGAGCCGGTCGCCTTGGCCCTGTCCGCGCAGGGATCGGTCGACCTCGGTGTGCGGGAGCTGGACGAACTGGTCACGGGTGAGGTACTCGAGGTGCCCGAGGACCGTCCCGGCCTCGTCGTGCAGCTCGTACCGGCTCTGTTCGGGATTGTCGATCACGACTAGATCTGCCATGCACGCCAGCCTAACCCGCGACCGGGACCCGCGTGGCGCTCTTGCGCGAGGGCCGCTGCCGGCCGCTCCTTGCCGGTGAGGCCGAGGCAGGCGAGGGCGCCGGCGAGGCAGATGGCGGCGGTGGCGGTGAAGACGTCGCCGTACTGGGCCGCGAGCGCCGCGTCGAGCGCTTCGAGGTAGACCTCCTGCCTCCGGAGGTATTCGGCTTCGGTGACGCCGAACGGCAGCGGCGTGTCGAGGTCCGCGGTGGACTGCTGGAAGCGGTGGAGGCTCCAGGAGGTGAGGGCGGCGACGCCGACGAGCATGCCCATCATGCGGGCGACGACGACCGCGGCCGAGGCCATGCCGTGCCGGCCGGCGGGGGTGGTGCGCAGGGCGACGGCCGACAGCGGCGCGATGACGACGCCGAGTGCGAAGCCGGCCAGGGCCAGGCCCGGTTCGACGCCGGGGATCGTGGCGGCGATGAGGGCGTAGGCGCCGGCGGCGGCGGCCATCCCGGCGACGGCCGGGACGCGTTCGCCGAAGCGGGCGACGAGTCGGCCGCCGGCGACCGCGCCGACGGGCAGTCCGATGAGGAACCAGAGGAGCAGCAGCGTGCCGCCCGCGGCGTCCTTGTCGAGGAGCGTCTGGGCCATGAGCTGGACGTCGACGAGGGTGACCATGAGGGCGGCGCCGGTGGCGAGGCTCGCGGCCAGGCCGAGGCCGAAGGGCCGCCACCGGACTCCGGCGGGATCGAGGAGTCTGACCGGCGAGCGCCACTGCCACAGGGCGAAGGCGACCAGTGCCGCCGCTCCGGCGGCGATGACCGGCGGTCCCCACGGCGGCAGCACCGCGTGCTCGGGTTCGGGGTTGTAGAGGCCGGCCACGAAGAGTCCGAGGGCCAGGGCCAGGAGCGAGCCGCCGACGAAGTCGACCCGTTCCCTGTTGCGGCCGGCGCTTTCGGCGGGCACGGTGAGGTGGATGGCGACGGCGGCCAGGATCGCGAGGGGGATGTTGATCCAGAAGATGCCGCGCCAGCCGACCAGGAGGGCGACGCCCGCGCCGAAGAGGGGCCCGAGGACGGCGCCGAGTTCCTGGGCGGCGCCGACCCAGCCGAGGACGATCGCGCGTCGCCGCTCTGCGAACAGGTCGGCGGCCAGCGCCATGGTGACCGGCAGCAGTGCGCCGCCGGCGAGTCCTTGGAGGGCGCGCCCGGCGACCAGCGGCACGAGTTCGGCGGCGGTGGCGCTGATGAGCGAGCCGACGGCGAATCCGGCCAGGCAGCAGTGGATGACCGCGCGGCGTCCGAACCGGTCGGACAGTCGCCCGAGCAGCGGCATGCCGGCGACGTAGCCGAGCAGGTAGCCGGTGACCAGCGGTGTGGCGCGTTCGAGGTGGTTGGCGGGGATGCCGAGGTCGCCGATCATGTCGACCAGGACCGATACGAGGACGTACGCGTCGATCGATCCGATCAGGACGGTCGTGCCGGCCGCGCCGATGGCGACGCGCCGCCGGGTGCGGTCTGTGGTGTTACGGGGCTTCAATGGCGACCGTGTCGTTGTAGTCGGACAGGTGGAGCGTCACCGTCGCGTCCCCTTGGGCGAACTCGGCTTTGACGACTCGGAGGGTGTCCTGGTCGAACCAGACGGTGGCCTCGTTCCACTCCCCCGCGGCGGGGATGAAGTCGGCGAAGGTCTCGGGGTCGAAGGTCACCAGGTACCGGTAGGTGTCGACGCCGTCGACCGTTTCGGTGTCCTGGGGTTCGGCCTCGTCGTAGGTCTCCAGGAGCCTGGCGACGCCGCCGTCGCCGGAGAGGATGATCGTCGGGTTGTACGGCAGTTGGTCGCCGCCGACCGGGACTTCCTGGTAGTCGCCGGTGAAGCCCTTGACCCACGCCTGCTCACCGACGATCACATAGGACACTTCGACGTCCATGCCCATCGCGGTGATGACGCCGGTGCCTTCGGCGTCGCCGCCGGAGGTGACCACGCCGTCGGCCGAGGAGATCTCGAGGCCCTCGACGTTCCCGTCCACGGCCAGGTCGAAGCGGACGTTCTCGACGTCGGCCATGGCCGCGGCCGCATCCGGCATCGTCTCGTCGGCCTCGGGCGCTTCACCGGAGTCGGAGCATGCGGACAGGGCGATCACCGAGGAGGCGGCGGCGAGCAGCAGGCGCGGCGCCTGCTGCCGAAGGGGGAGCATCGTCATGGCACCGATCCTATGGCCCGTACGCCTCCACGGCCGACCGGTCCGGTGCCGCCAGGGCACCGGAACCCGAAGTCGGGTAGCCGGCACAGGCACACGCATGTGCGACAGGCAGGTTGATCTTGTGTCGAACGGTGCACGGTACCTGGAATTCGTGCCCATGACGGAAGGCGACGACGCGATTCGCGGCCCGCCGCCGCTGATGGAGTTCGCCCGGCAACTGATCTCCGGGGCTCGGCGAGAGGTGGGTTCTTCACCGAAACCGCAACGGCCAGAGCGCGTGCCGGCTTCGCTCGCGGAGGCACGCTCGCTGCGCGCCGACTGCCTCGCCGATATTCCGGAGGCGGTGAACGAATCGGACACCGTGAATGCCGACCGGGCCGGCGACTGAGGTCAGTCGTCCGGTTTTGTGTCGCGGTCGCCGCCCGCTATGAAGAGGTCTGAGCAGACCGCGGTGCCGAGGGTGAGTCTCCGGCCCTAGACTCCGGTCGCATGGGCGGCGAACTGATTCCCCGCGAGCGTGCCGAAGTGGCCCCCGGCGCGGTCCTGGTTCCCGATTGGCTCGATCTGGAGCGCCAGCGCGAACTGGTGGAGGCATGCCGGGAGTGGGCTCGGCCGCCGGCGGGGATGCGCACCGTGCGGACCCCCGGCGGCGGTGTCATGACGGCGAAGCAGGTGTGCCTCGGCTGGCACTGGACCCCGTACCGCTATACGACCACAGTGGAGGACGGCGACGGCCGGCCGGTGAAGCCGTTCCCTCCTTTGCTCGGCGAGCTGGCTCGCCGAGCGACCGAAGCGGCCTACGACGAGGCCGAACCGCTCGAATACGACGTCGGGCTCGTCAATTTCTACGACGCCGACGCCCGCATGGGCATGCATCAGGACAAGGAGGAGCGCTCCGACGCCCCGGTGGTCTCGATCAGCCTGGGCGACACGTGCGTCTTCCGGTTCGGCGACACCGAGTCGCGGGCGGGGCCGTACACCGACTTGGAGTTGCGCAGCGGCGACCTGTTCGTGTTCGGCGGGCCCTCGCGCCTGGCATACCACGGCGTCCCGCGGGTCCTCGCCAGCACGGCCCCGGCCGGTCTCGACCTGACCGGGCGTTTGAACATCACCTTGCGCGTCAGCGGGCTGCGCTGAGCGATCGCGAGTCGGCCGGGTGGCATTCCGTGCGGATCGGATTGGCGCCCCCGACAGGATTCGAACCTGCGACACCCGGTCCCGGAAACCGGTGCTCTATCCCCTGAGCTACGGAGGCGAGGACGATGCTACCAGGCGGGCCGGGCGCCGAGGCAGGCGGTTTGGACGGTGAAGATCACACCTTCGTGGGAGCCGCATGTTTCGGCCCCGGACTGTCTCACGCGGCGCATAGGCTGGCACCTCGGAAACCGCCAAGCTTAGCGGACACGCTGCGATTTCGCTCGGCAAAACCCCAGAGAACACCAACATCTTGGGGAGACCCCGCGAGGCAACCACAACATGTATGATTCCCTCTCGTCGGGTCGACTTCAGCCGCGTTCGCCGCCCACCGCGAAAAGGCGGCCGTTTCGGCGTCGCCGACGCACGCGAATCGCAGATCACGAGGGGATGCAGAGATGACCGGGCTCGCCACCACGACATCCGCCACCACCACCGCTCCGGCACAGCGGGGCGCTCAATCCGGCGGCGGACTCGCCGCATCCATCGCCGAGAAGGTCCGATCGCACGCCGTCGGACTCCCCGACGTCGACGCCGAGAAGGTCATCGCCCAGGTGCAGGCCGGCATCTGGCCCGGCGCCACGCTCGGCGACCTGCGCGAGCGGACCATCGAGATCACCTCGGCGTCGGTCGCCTCCGAGCCGACCTACTCCAAGCTCGCCGCCCGGCTCCTGGCCGAGCACATCGCCGAGGAGACCGCCTCCGAAGGCGTCGTCTCCTTCACCACCTCGATCGCCGCATGCCGCGAGAACGGGCTGCTCTCAGAGGATCTGGTCGCGTTCGTCGCCGCGCACGGCGACGAGCTCGACGCGGTGATCGACGACGCCGGCGACGACCGCTTCGAGTACTTCGGACTGCGGACGGTCTACGACCGCTACCTGCTGCGCCACCCCGAGCACCGCACCGTCCTCGAGCGGCCCCAGCACTTCATGCTCCGCGTCGCCTGCGGGCTGAGCCAGTCGGTCGCCGAAGCCGCCGAGCTCTACCGCCTGCTCTCCCAGCTGGCCTACCTGCCCTCGTCGCCGACGCTGTTCAACTCGGGCACCAAACGGGCGCAGCTGTCCTCGTGCTTCCTGCTCGACAGCCCCAAAGACGAGCTCGACTCGATCTACGAGCGCTACAGCCAGGTCGCGCGGCTGTCCAAATACGCCGGCGGCATCGGCATCGCCTGGTCCCGCGTCCGCTCCCGCGGTTCACTCATCCGGGGGACCAACGGCCACTCCAACGGGATCGTCCCGTGGCTGCGCACCCTCGACTCCTCGGTCGCCGCGGTCAACCAGGGCGGCCGCCGCAAGGGCGCCGCGTGCGTCTACCTGGCGACCTGGCACGCCGACATCGAAGAGTTCCTCGAGCTGCGCGACAACACCGGTTCCGAGGACCGCCGCACCCACAACCTCAACCTCGCCAACTGGATCCCCGACGAGTTCATGCGCCGCGTCGAGGCCGACGCCCAGTGGTCGCTGTTCGACCCCAAGGAGGTCCCCGAGCTGGTCGACCTGTGGGGCGAGGACTTCGACACCGCCTACCGCGAGGCCGAGGCCGCCGGCAAGGCCCGCAAGACCATCGCCGCGCGCGAACTCTACGGCCGCATGATGCGCACGCTCGCGCAGACCGGCAACGGCTGGATGACCTTCTCCGACACCGCCAACCGCACCTCCAACCAGACCGCCAGGCGCGAGAACGTCATCCACCTGTCGAACCTGTGCACCGAGATCCTCGAGGTCACCAGCGACGCCGAGACCGCCGTGTGCAACCTCGGCAGCGTCAACCTCGCCGAGCACTGCACGGCCGAGGGCTTCGACTTCGACCGGCTCGAGAGCACCGTCCGCACCGCCGTCAAGTTCCTCGACCGCACCATCGACCTCGGCTTCTACCCGACCGCCGAGGCCGAGAAGGCCAACCGCAAGTGGCGGCCGATCGGCCTGGGCTGCATGGGGCTGGCCGACGTGTTCTTCAAGCTGGGGCTCGCGTTCGACTCCAGCGAGGCGCTCGAGCTGTCGACGAAGATCGCCGAGCACATCGCCGTGACCGCCTACGAGACGTCGGCGGCGCTGGCCGACGAGCTCGGCGCGCACCCGAACTTCAACGAGACCCGCGCCGCCGAGGGCGTCCTGCACCTCGACCACTGGCCCCAGGCCCGCGTCACCGTGCCCGAGCGCTGGGACGCGGTGCGCGCGAAGATCGCCGAGACCGGGCTGCGCAACTCGCTGATGATCGCGATCGCGCCGACCGCGACGATCGCCTCGATCGCCGGCTGCGCCGAGTGCATCGAGCCGGTCGTCTCCAACGTCTTCAAACGCGAGACGCTGTCGGGCGAGTTCCTGCAGGTCAACCGGCACCTCGTCGCCGAGCTCAAGGAGCGCGGGCTGTGGAACGAGTCGCTGCGCCAGGCCATCGTCGTCGCCGAAGGCTCCGTCCAAGGCGTCGAGTCCATCCCCGAGGACATCCGGCTGCGCTACCGCACCGCCTGGGAGCTGCCGCAGCGCGCCCTGATCGACCTGGCCGCGGCCCGCACGCCGTTCATCGACCAGGCCCAGTCGCTCAACCTGTTCCAGGCGAGCCCGACCATCGGCAAGCTCTCGTCGATGTACCGCTACGCCTGGCAGCAGGGCCTGAAGACCACCTACTACCTGCGCAGCCGACCGGCGACCAGGATCAACCAGACCACCGTCACCGCCGCCAGGCCCGCCGAGGCCCCGGCCGAGGACGTGGCCTGCTCCCTGGAGAACCCGGAGAGCTGCGAGGCCTGCCAGTAGCCGCCGGCGGGGAGCGCCGCGGCGCTCCCCGCGCCCCGGCCCCGTTTCCACCGAACTCAACCGAGCCAGAGAGGACCGCATTGATGCTGCTCGACCCGGGCATGGATCTGACCCTGCGACCGATGAAATACCCGGACTTCTACGAGCAGTACCGGGCCGCCATCCGCAACACCTGGACCGTCGAGGAGGTCGACCTCGCCTCCGACCTGGCCGACCTGGCGACGTTCACGCCGCAGGAGCAGCACCTCATCCACCGCCTCGTGGCGTTCTTCGCCACCGGCGACACCATCGTCGCCAACAACCTGGTGCTCAACCTCTACCAGCACGTCAACTCCCCCGAGGGCCGCCTGTACCTGTCGCGGCAGCTGTTCGAGGAGGCCGTCCACGTCCAGTTCTATCTGACGCTGCTGGACACCTACCTTCCCGACCCCGAGGAGCGCACCAAGGCCTTCGCCGCGGTCGAGAACATCCCCTCGATCAAACGCAAGGCCGACTTCTGCTTCAAGTGGATCGACTCGATCTTCGAGCTGCACGAGCTGAAGACCGCCGAGGACCGCCGGCTGTTCCTGCTCAACCTCATCTGCTTCGCCGCCTGCATCGAAGGCCTGTTCTTCTACGGCGCCTTCGCGTACGTGTACTGGCTGCGCAGCCGCGGCCTGCTCGACGGGCTCGCCACCGGCACCAACTGGGTCTTCCGCGACGAGTCGTGCCACATGAACTTCGCCTTCAGCGTCGTCGACGTCGTCCGCTCCGAAGAGCCCGAGCTGTTCGACGACCGGATGCGCGACCAGGTCACCGCGATGATGGAAGAGGCCGTCGAATGCGAACTGCAGTTCGCCGAGGACCTCGTCGGCGAGGGCATGCCGGGCATGACCGTGAACGATATGAAGTCCTACCTGGAGTATGTCGCCGACCAGCGTCTGGAGCGGCTCGGGATGCCGGGGCGCTTCGGCTCTGAGAACCCGTTCCCGTTCATGGCGCTGCAGGACGTCCAAGAGCTCACGAACTTCTTCGAACGCAGGCCGACCGCCTACCAGACCGCCGTGGAAGGCAAGGTCGACCTCGACGAGGAGTTCTGACCGGGATCGACCGCATTCTCCCCGGTTCGGTCCAGGGCCCGCACGGCTTCCGTGCGGGCCTGAATCGTCAGGCCCCTCGGGCGAAGGTGACGCCTTGGGCCTGGGTGCCGTCGGCCAGCTGGGCCACGCACATGAACGTGCCGTCGCCCGGCAGGTGCAGGTCGGTCGTCCAGTCCAGCGAATCGCCGCCGATGAGCTGCGAGAGCGGCCCGTCCTCGCGTTCGCCGGTGATGCACGCCGCGGAGACGACCTCGTTCTGCAGCGCCGCGGCCGGGTCGTCGGCCGGGAGCCCTTCGGGCAGCGGGCCGGTCGCGTACGCCTCCCACTGGTGGGCGCCCGAGCACGGGGCCTGGGTCAGGTCGGGGATCGCGCCGTTGAAGCAGGTCGGCTCCGGGACGCACCCGACGCCGTCCTGCTTGAGCGAGCACTCCTTGACGTAGTCCTCGACCATCGACTGCTCTTTGAGGTCGGTCGTCTCCTCGCCGCCGAACAGCCAGATCGCGCCCCAGACGAGCAGGCCGATCACGGCCAGCCCGGCGGCGCCCAGGCCGAGCAGGACTCCCATGCCGGAGTCGCCGCCGCCTTCCTGGAGGCGGCGCTCCCGGCGCGTCATGCCGGTGTCGCCGCCGGAGACGGGGACGGGCAGCGGCGATTCGGTCTCGGCCCGGTCGAGGCCGCCGCCGGAGCCGAACGACCGCCACTGATCGGGCTCGGCCGGCGGCGAGACCGGTTCGGGCGCGGCCTGCGGCGTGTACCGGGCCGGGGCCGGCGCCGGTGGCGCGGCGGCGGCCACGAACGGCTCGGGGGCCCGCAGCTGCGGCCGCGGCGGCGCCTCGCGGCGGTTGCGGCCCGGCGCCAGGCGCAGCGTCGAGGGCGTCTCCGGCGCCTCGGAGTCCGTGTCCGACGGCGGCGAGTAGGCCGAGTACAGGCCGACGCCTTCGGGCGCCGGCGAGACCGGCGCCGAGGCGTTGATCTTCGGGAGGATCCCGGTCGAGGCCTCGGGGATGCTGGCGAGGAACTCGCGGAACTCGACGGCCGTCGGCCGGCCTTCGGGGTTGTTGATGAGCGCCGTCCTCAGCATTTCCAGCAGCAGCGGCGATATACCGGGGATCGCCGGGATCGGCTGGTCGAACAGCGCGGCGACGTCGTTGATGTCGAGCACGCCCTCGGCCGGGAAGCGCGGCGGGGAACCCGACAGCAGCGTGTAGAGCGTCGCGGCCAGCGAGTAGACGTCGGCGCTCGGGCCGATCTCGCGCATCTGGAAGACCTCCAGCGGCGCGTACGCCGGGGTGGCCATCGTGGAGACCGGTTCCCCCGCCTGCGGCGACGGCAGCAGGCACGAGAGCCCGAAGTCGGCGATGACCGCCCTGCCGTCGTCGTTGAGCAGGATGTTGGCCGGCTTGATGTCGCGGTGGACGATCCCGGCCTCGTGCGCGGCGGCCAGCGCGTCGGCGACGCGGATGCCGATCTCGATGGTCTGCTGGGGCCTGAGCGTGGTGTGGCGGTCGAGCAGTTCGGCGACCGAGCCGCGGCACCGCTCCATGACCACGTACGGGTGGGCCTGCCGGGTGAGTCCGGCCGAGAGCATCCGGACCACGCACGGGTGGCTGGAGATGCGGCCCGCGGTCTGGACGTCGTGGCGGAAGCGCTGGCGGGCGCGCTCGTCGGTCAGGGGCCGCGACTCGATCTTGACGGCGACTTCGGCGCCGTCGTCGAAGCGGGTGGCGGCGTAGACGACCGAGTAGGCGCCGCGGTCGATCTCCTTGAAGCCGGTGAGGCGTTCGATGCCGGCCAGGAGCGATTCGGGGTCGAGGTCGGTGCCGGTCATCCGTTTGAGGTCGTCGGTGCGCAGGCCGGGTCCCGGGTCGCCGTATGGGGTCGGCGGCGGTGAGAAGGGGGCGGCGGGGTGGGGACCTGCGGGAGCACCGTAGGACGACATGGTGTCCACTAGTTACAGCCTCCGTAGTGTCGAGCCTGGGTCGGGACGGAGTTTCGGGTCAGCCTCGGCTGTGCTCCGTCCGGCGTTCACTTGCGTCCTGGGTTGTGGGACCTTCGGGCGATAACGTTACGGCAACGTCCCTTGGAATCTGTATACGCCTGGACGAAAAGACAGACACAATTGACCGAACGGATGATATGTCGCTTCCGCTTGGTTCGGTATCGGTAGCCCATAGTGAATGCGTCCCCCGTGCGGCGCGCGGGCGGACGGACGCGCCGGCGACGGTTCAAGGCGCCCCCGTCCGCCCGTCGCGTCCCTTCGGCCACTTCAGGACCGCTTTTCACCGTGCTCAATGCTCCGCTCGACTGTGCTTTGGGGCCAGTCGCTCTCGCCGCGTCGGAGGTACTCACGCGAGGTGGGCCTCGGCCCAGGCCGTGGAGGCAGGGTCCTCGCCGAAGGACTTGAGCGCCGTCCGGGCCCAGTGCCGGGCCTCGTCGGCTCTGCCGTCCTCATCGAGCAGCCGGGCGTAGGCCGCGACGATCGCGCGCCGCGGGTGCCCGAGCGCCGGCTCGTCGTAGTGCTCGACCAGTTCGGACAGGATCCGCAGCGCCTCGTCCCGGTCGCCTCCGGCCGCGAGGGCCTCGGCCAGCAGGGAGGCCGCGGCGGCCCGGCCCGGCTCGAGCACGTCGTCGGTCGCCAGCGCGAGCGCCTCCCGGGCCGCGCCCGCGGCCTGCTCGAGGTCCCCGGATTCGAGCGCGCAGCGGCCCCGCATGCACAGCGCCAGGCTCATCAGCAGCGGGTGCCCGGTGGCGGCGCCGTACTGCTCGGCCGAGACGGCCAGGTCGGCGGCGTGGTCGAGCGCGCCGATCCGCAGCGCGGCGAAGGCGCGCACGTACTTGGCGAAGCCGCGGCCCCAGTCGTCGTCGATGCGGTCGAAGTCGCGGAAGGACTTGCGCGCGGCCGTGTCGGTGCCCTCGGGGCGCCCGAGCGCGACCGAGGCGGCCGCGCCGGTGGCGCGCAGCAGCCCGACGGCGAACACGTCGCCGCTGCGCTCGCCGATCGGCAGGAACACCTCGGAGAGGCGGCGGGCCTCGGAGAAGCGCCCGGCCATGAGCAGCGCGAACGCGGACACGCCGCGGACCCAGGCGCGCCCGACCAGGTCCATCTGGCGGGCGAAGTGCTTGGCGGCCTCGCGGAGGACCTCGTCGGCGCCGTCGAAGTCGCCGCGGGCGACCAGCACCCACGCGCGGTGCTGCAGCGCCCAGGCGACACGCCGGTCGTCGCCGACGCCCACGGCGGTGTCGTAGGCGTCGAGGAACCGCCGCTCGGCCGCGTTCAGGTCGCCCGAGAGGTAGTCGAGCAGGCCGATGCGGCACTGGGCGTCGCAGCGGGGCCCGGCCAGGCCTTCGCGCCGCGACAGCGCCAGCGCGGCGGCCCAGGCGGCCCGCGCGCCCTCGAGTTCGCCTTTGAACCGGTGCAGGCGGCCGCGCAGCAGCAGCAGCTGCGAGACCAGTTCGGTCTCGGATTCGGGGAAGTCGTCGCCGTACAGCTGCCCGGAGGGGTGCTCGTCGTGGTCGTCGCCGGGGACGACCAGGCCGATGTCGACCGCCAGGTGCTCGATCTCGGCCTCGGCCTCCACGGTGCGGCCCAGCCGGGTCAGGGCCCTGCCGCGCAGCAGCCGGTCGGCGGCGGTCAGCGGCGTCATCTGCTCGATGCCGTTGAGCAGCGACACGGCCCGTTCGGGCTCGGAGGCGTCCATGGCGCGGTGCGCCTGCTTGCGGACCGCCTCGAGCGCGAGCGGCAGCACGTTCCAGACTTCGTCGACCGCTTCGATCTCGACCTCGCGCGCCAGCGCGACGGCACGTTCGGCGTGGTAGACGACCAGGTCGTCGGCGCTCTGGCCCTCGAGTTCGGTGTCGGCGGCCCAGCGGGCGATCTCGGCGTGGGCGTGCGCGGCGTCGGCCTTGCCGATCGGGGCGTACGCGGCCTGGCGCAGCAGCGGGGTGACGAACCGGTAGCCGCCGTAGGAGCGGCGGCGCAGCATGCGCCGGTCCAGCAGCTCCTGCAGGGCCCGGTCGAACTCGCCGGGCACTTCCTTCTCGAGCAGCTGGGTGGCCTCGGGCGGGACGGCGTCGCCGAAGATCGAGGCGGCGCGCAGCAGCGCTCGGGCCGCCGGGGTGAGCGCGTCGATGCGGGCGCCGAGGACCTGGGCGAGGTCGCGGGAGAGGACCTTCCCGGTCAGGGACCCGGCCGCGAGCTTCCACTTGCCGTCCTCGCCGGTGAGCAGGTCCTGCTCGGTCAGCAGCGTGACCAGTTCGGCCAGGTAGTAGGGGTTGCCCTGGGCGAAGCCGAGCAGGCGCTCCTCGTCGGGTTTGGGCAGTCGCCCGCCGCCGAGGAACTCGCGTAGCAGTCGGGCGGCGTCGGCGCCGGCCAGCGGCGGCAGCGGGTGGACCTCGGCCTCGGAGATGCGGGTGAGGACTCCCGAGGAGCGGGTGAGTTCGGGGCGGCCGTAGAGCAGCACCAGCACGGGCCCGGAGACCTTGGCGAGGGCGACGCCGAGGGCGTCGATGCCGTCGGCGCTGGCGGTGTGGAGGTCGTCGACGTTGAGCACGAGCGGGCGCTGGCCGGCCAGGTGGGTGATCAGCTCGGCGACGGCTTGCGGAATCGTGTAGGCCTCGGATTGGCGGCCGGTGAAGCCGCCGGGGCGGTCGGTGGCGCCGGGGCGGCCGTGGCCGAGCAGCCCGAGGAGCACTTCGACGTTGAGGCCGCAGTCGTCGTGGTCGACGTGGCCGTCGGCGATGCGGCGGATCTTGGCCTCGGCGGTGGCGCGGTCGTCGTCGAACCTGAGGCCGGCGGCTTTGCGGACCATGTCGGCCAGGGGCCCGAAGCGGCGGCCTTCGCCGTAGGGTGCGGCGCGGACGGTGAGGACGCGGGCGCCGCGCTCGGTGGCGATGGTGCGGACTTCGCGGGCGAAGCGGGTCTTGCCCATGCCGGCTTCGGCGGTGTGGATGAGGATGAGCGGCTCGCCGCGGTCGATGACGGCGTCGAGGCGGCCGGTGACGCGGCCGATCTCGGCGTCGCGGCCGATGAACGGCGCGGTGTCGCCGAGGCTGGCGCGGGTGCCGGGCTCGTCTTCGAGGCCGAGAAGCTGGTAGACCTCGACCGGTTCGCGCTTGCCCTTGAGCCGGACGGGGGTGAGGCGGCGCCAGGCGGCGGCGTGCTTGGTGGCGCGCATGGTCTCCTCGCCGGCCCAGACGGTGCCGACGGAGGCGGCGTCGCACAGGCGGGCGGCGGTGTTGACGGTGTCGCCGATGACGGTGTATTCGAGGTCGGCCTGCATGCCGGCGACCACGAGGCCCGAGCGCAGGCCGATGCGCAGGCCGATGGGGAGGCCGCCGCCGGATTCGATCTTGAGCAGGCGGCGGACGCGCTTCTGCATGGCCTGGGCGGCGCGGATGGCGCGCTCGGCGTCGTCTTCGTGGGACAGGGGCGCGCCGAAGACGGCCATGAGGCCGTCGCCGGTGAGCTTGTCGACGTGGCCGCCGAACTCGTTGACCGCGCCGACGCACTCGGCGAGCAGGCGGTCGGTCACCGAGGAGACCCGCTCGGGGTCGAGGCTCTCGGACCAGGTGGTGAAGTCGGAGAGGTCGGCGAAGAGCACCGTCACGTAGCGGCGCTCAGTCTGGGGAGCGCTTGCCTCGGGAGACAGCGGCGCCCCGCAGTTGTGGCAGTAGCGGGCCCCGGGGACGGTCGGAGCTGAGCAGAACGGGCACGTCACAGCTGCACCAACACCGAAACCAGGGTGTGTTGTTCCCCACTCCTCCGGGGAATGGGGACGAGTTTGGCGTTCACGCTCGCAAGGATACGTGTCCTAGCTGACAGATACCTGTGTGCCAGGGCACAATTCTCCGAAGATCGCCCCGGATCGCGGGACCCTGTGCAGGCCCGGGAGCCGATAAGATCAACACGCCCGGACACCCCAAATGCAAGAAGGCTCCCGCCGTGCACGCCGCCGACGCCCCCGCGATGCCCCCGGCTCAACGCCCGCCGACTCACGGCTGGCGCGAGGTCCGCTGGAATCGGTGGTGCTGGCTCTGGTCCGCCGTGCCCTCCGGTCTGCTGGGACTGCTCGCCGCTGTCGAACAGGACATCAACGACACGAGCGAACTGACATGGGCGGTGCTGGGCCTGAGGCTCGCGATCGCGGCGGTCCTCGGCGCCGTACCGGGATTGCTCGTCTACGCCAGTCCGTACTTCGAATACCACACCAGCGCCGGCCTCATCGAGGCTCGGAGCCGGTGGGGACGCAAGCACACCTACCCGCGGCCCGGCTACGAACTGCTCGAGTTCTCGGCCGTTCACGGCGAGATCCATGAAGTCGGCACCGGCGGACGGCGGCACAAGCTGTGGATCTCGGGGAAACAAGCGCGGCGTGAGGACTGGCGGCAGTTCGTCGAATGCATCCACCCCGACGCGGGCCCGCCGGTGGCCGTCCGCTCCTCGGCGGTCCGCTCGGCCTCGGAATGACCAGGGCCCCGCCGGTGTCCCGGCGGGGCCCTGGTTCGTTCGTTTCCGTGTCAGGCGGTGACGAGGCCGGCCCTCTGGAATTCCTTGACGGTGGTGTAACCGGTCTTGGCCATGGCCCGGCGCAGACCGCCGAAGAGGTTCTGGCTGCCGTCCGAGCTGGTCGACGGCCCGTACAGGATCGCCTCCAGGTCGGGGACCTCGATGTCGCCGGAGTCGCCCGGGCGGAAGCGGCCGCGCGGCAGCTTCGGGTGCGAGGCCGCCGAGTGCCACCACGCGCCGGCCGCCGGTGACTCGGCCGCGTCGGCCAGGATCGAGCCGAGCATGACCGCGTCCGCCCCGCACGCGATGGCCTTGGCGATCGCACCCGAGCCGGTGACCTCCCCGTCGGCGATCAGGTGCACGTAGCGTCCGCCGGTCTCGTCGAGGTAGTCGCGCCTGGCGGCGGCGGCCTCCACCACGGCCGAGGCCATCGGCACGTCGATGCCGAGCACCGAGTCGGTGGTCGACCAGTCGTCGGAGCCGACCCCGACGATGACACCGGCCGCGCCGGTGCGCATCAAGTGCATCGCGGTCTTGTAGTTCGTGGCGCCGCCGACCACCACGGGCACGTCCAGGTCGGCGATGAACTGCTTCAGGTTGAGGACGTCGCCGTTGCTGGAGACGTGCTCAGCCGAGACGATCGTGCCCTGGATGACCAGCAGGTCCACCCCGGCCTCCACGGCCAGGGGCGCCAGCTCGGAGGTGTGCTGCGGGCTCACCCGCACCGCCGTGGTCACCCCGCCGGCCCGGATCTCGGCGATCCGCTCGGCGATCAGTTCGGGCTTGACCGGCTCGGCGTAGATCTCCTGGAGCCGCTCGATCGCGGTCTCCGCCGGCGTGTCGGCCAGTTCCTTGAGCAGCGACGTCGGGTCGACGTAGCGGCACCACAGCCCTTCGGCGTTGAGCACCCCGAGGCCGCCGAGGCGGCCCATCTCGATCACCGAGGCCGGGCTCATCGTCGCGTCCGACGGGTGGGCCATCGCCGGGATCTCGAACCGGTAGGCGTCCAACTGCCACTCGGTGGAGACATCGTCGATGTCCCGGGTTCGCCGGCTCGGCACGAGCGCCACTTCGGACAGACGCCAGCCTCGCGCCACGATCTTGCCGGGGCCGATCTCGACCAGTTCCCGCACAGGTCCTCCTCCTACCGAGTTCCCACTACCGAGTGTGGTAGTTGGGCGCTTCCACAGTCATCTGGATGTCGTGCGGGTGGCTTTCCTTCAGACCCGCAGCGGTGATCCGGACCAGACGCCCGCGCTCATGCATCGCATCGATCGTACCGGCTCCGGTGTAGCCCATCGCGATGCGCAAGCCACCGACGAGCTGGTAGACCACCTGTGCGAGAGTGCCGCGGTACGGCACCTGACCCTCGACGCCCTCAGGCACGAGCTTGTCGTTGGTGTCGACCTCGTCCTGGAAGTAGCGGTCCTTCGAGAAGGACTTCGCCTGCCCGCGGGTCTGCATCGCGCCCAGCGAACCCATGCCGCGGTAGGACTTGAACTGCTTGCCGTTCATGTAGATCAGCTCGCCGGGGCTCTCGGCGCAGCCGGCGAACAGCTGACCCATCATCACCGTCGAGGCGCCCGAGACGATCGCCTTGGCGATGTCGCCGGAGTACTGGATGCCGCCGTCGGCGATGACCGGGACGCCCCGCTCGCGCGCGACGCGCACGGTGTCCATGATCGCCGAGACCTGCGGCGCGCCCACGCCCGCGACGACGCGGGTCGTGCAGATCGCGCCGGGCCCGACCCCGACCTTGACGCCGTCGACACCGGCGTCGATGAGCGCGGCCGCGGCCTCGGCGGTGACGATGTTGCCGCCGACGACGTCGACCCGGTCGCCGAAGTCCTTGGCGATGGTCGCGATCATGTCGACCACCCCGCGCGAATGCCCGTGCGAGGAGTCGACGACCAGCAGGTCGACCCCGGCCTCCACCAGCTGCCCGGCGCGGGCGTACTGCTCCTCGCCGACGCCGATCGCCGCGCCCACGCGCAGCCGCCCCGAGTCGTCCTTGGTGGAGTCGGGGAACTCCTCGCGCTTGGCGAAGTCCTTGACGGTGATCAGGCCCCGCAGGCGCCCGGTCTCGTCGACGATCGGCAGCTTCTCGATCTTGTTGCGCTTGAGCAGTTCCAAAGCCTCGTCACTGGAGACGCCCTCGGGGGCCGTCACCAGGTTCCGGGAGGTCATCACCTGCGAGACCGGCACCGACAGGTCGGACTCGAAGCGCATGTCGCGGTTGGTGACGATCCCGACCAGCTGGCCGCCCTCGTCGACCACCGGCAGGCCCGAGATGCGGTAGCGCCCGCAGAGCTTGTCGACCTGCTCGAGCGTGTCCGACGGCGAGCACGTGACCGGGTCGGCGACCATGCCCGACTCGCTGCGCTTGACGAGGTCGACCTGCTGGGCCTGGTTCTCGGCCGACATGTTGCGGTGCAGGATCCCCAGGCCGCCGAGGCGCGCCATCGCGATGGCCATGCGGGCCTCGGTGACGGTGTCCATCGCCCCGGTCAGCAGCGGCACCGACACCCGGATGTTGCGCGAGACGTACGAGGACGTGTCCACCTCGGCCGGAACCACGTCGGATTCGCCCGGCAGCAGCAGCACGTCGTCATAGGTCAGGCCGAGCGGAATCGCGCCCGCCGCGCCCATCGGCACCGTCGTGCCTCCGACACGGCTCCCGGACGCGCCTTCGGCCCCTGAAATCCCAAAATCCCCTGAGAACGCCATGGAGCAATGGTAGTGCCGCCGCCGGCACGGGCCCGAGCCGCACACGGCGCTCAGCGGTGTGATTCGCCGCAGATCCACTCGCGCGCCGCTACCGGGTGGTGCCGCGACTGGCGAGCGATACCCTGGAGGCGTGCATGAGGAGCCTCGCGACCCGTTCGCCGACGATCCCGAACACACGGACGCGTCCATGCTGTTCGAGCCCGAGCTCGACGACGCGGACCGCGCCGACCTGCTGGAGGACCTCCACGAACTCGAGATGTTCGAGAAGGTCCTGCAGCCGCTCGGCTACCGCGGCGTCGTCGTCGACTGCGCCGACTGCGACGAACCGCACTACTTCACCTGGGGCCTGCTGATGTCGAACCTGCGCGGCCTGCTCAAGGACAACAGCGCCCAAGTCCACGAACCGGCCTACGACCCCGACCCGGCCCAGTACGTCACCTGGGACTACGCCCGCGGATTCTCCGACTGCTGGATCCGCCACCACGGCGGCGGCAACTAGGGCGCGGCGCTGGAACGTGAGTCCGGCTGCCGGAACCGCCCCGAAGACGCTACGGTGGGCCGGTGACCGATCCGTTCGTCCCTTGGATCCCCGTACGCGAACCGGACTTCCGTCTGACCGGTCCGCTGGCCGGCCTGCGCCTGGCCGTCAAGGACCTGTTCGACGTCGCCGGCGAGCCGACCGGCGCGGGCAACCCGCGCTGGCTCGACACCCACGAGACCCCGGAGGCCGACGCCGCCGCCGTGGACCGCCTGCGCCGCGGCGGCGCCAGTCTGGTCGGCAAGACCATCACCGACGAGCTCGCGTGGAGCCTCAACGGCTCCAACACCCACTACGGCACCCCCGACAACCCCGCCGCGCCCGGACGCCTCCCCGGAGGCTCCTCGTCCGGCACGGCCTCGGCCGTGGCGCTCGGAGCGGCCGACATCGGGCTCGGCACCGACACCGGCGGCTCGATCCGCCTCCCGGCCTCCTACTGCGGCCTGCACGGACTGCGGCCCAGCCACGGCCGCGTCCCCATGGACGGCGCCGTACCGCTCTCGCCGTCGTTCGACACCGCCGGCGTCCTCACCCGCGACGCGGCCACGCTCCGCAAAGCCGCCGAGGCGCTCCTCGGCGAAGCGAACGACCCCCTCCCCGAGCCGATCACGAAACTCCTCGTCCCCCAGGAGATCTGGGACCAGGCGCAACCCGAAGTCCGCGAGACGCTCCTGAGGTGGATCGAACGGACCGGACTCGAGACCGACCGAACGCCGCTGTTCGACGACCCGGCCGAACTCGACCGGGCCCGCCAGACCTACTCCACCCTCATGGGCTACGAAGCCTGGCAGACCCACGGCGCCTGGATCGAGGCGAACGAGCCCGAATTCGGGCCGGGCGTGGCCGCACGCTTCGCGGCGGCCGCCGAGATCACCGCCGAGGACGCCGACTCGGCGGCCGAACGGCGCGAGCGCATCGCATCGCACCTGACCGGACGGCTCGGCGACGGCTCCGCGCTGGCGATCCCGGCCGCGCCGGGCCCGGCTCCCGAACCCGACGCCAGGATCGACCGCGAAGCCATCGTGCGTCTGACGTGTCTGGCCGGCCTCACCCGCGCTCCTGCCATGGCCCTGCCTGCGGGCGATGTCGCGGGACTGCCGGTCGGTCTGCAGCTCGTCGCCGCCCCCGGGCGCGACGAGGCCCTCTTGTCGCTAGCAGACCAGGCCTGAACGGAACGCCTCGGCGACGGCGTGCGCGCGGTCGCGGGCCCCGAGCTTGCGGAACATCCTCCTCGCGTGGGTCTTGACGGTGTCCTCGGACACGAACAGGTCGCGCCCGATCTCGGCGTTCGACTTGCCCTCGCTCATCCCCCGCAGCACCTGCAGCTCCCGCTCGGTGAGCTTCATGCCCTGCAGCTGCGAACGCTGGCGCGGCAGCGCCTCGCCGCCGGTGCGCACCAGCGTCGGCGAGGCGAACATGATCGCCTGCGCCAGCGCGACCAGCAGGTCGTCGGAGCTGTTGGACGGGGTGCGGATGACGCCTCGGGCGCCGGCGGCGACGACCATGGCCGCCGTGCGGGGGTCGGCCGCGCCCGACAGGAGGACGCCGGTCCTGGGCGAGCGGGTGCGGACGAGCTTGGTGAACTTGACGGGGTCCGGCGCGGCGAGTCCGACATCGACCAGCACCACGTCCACCTGGCGCCGCCCCAGCTCGACGAAGAGCTCCGCTGAGCCCTCCACCGCCTTGACCGCCTGCGCCAGACCCATCCGGGTCGCGCAGGCTGCGATCTTCTGACCCGCTTGAGGGGTCTTAACACAGACCAGTACGGTTCTCACTTTGTTCTACCTTTCAGTGCGGCAGGCCGACGGTGTGTCTCTCGGATGGAGAACGCAGGGGCCGGGCCGCCATGACGCGACTGACGCGAGATTTTTCGAATGAATTTCCGCGGTATCCGAGACGAGGTGCGAGCACATGCGCTTCGGGCTCGGGTGCGCGCCGGTCGCACCGCCCGATGAAAGACTGGAGGGCATGGCACAGAGAAGAGGCGGACGGTACCGCAGGCCCGATTCCCGCGCGATTGATGATCATCGTTCATATCCACCTCGCCATGACCTGTCTAACGAACTAACGGCCCTCGAGGGTGCGAGTTACGGCCGATATAAATCGTTGCGGGGCGAATGGCGGACAACGGAGTCGACGCTCACGATCGTCAAAGTCCAATCAGACCCGTTCGCGCCGCCCAGCCGCATCGAGCTCGCATTCGACCCCGAACAGGCCGACCTGCTCGAGCCCTGGACGTCCACGCCCGGCCGCCGAGCGGCCATGGCCGCGCTCCTCGCCAAGCGCTTCCGCAAGGCCTGCCGCACCCGCGACCTCCGCATCGACGCCGGCGGCCAGGAGATCCTGCGCCGCTCCTCATGCGAAGTCGACCCGGACGGATCGGTGGTGTTCCGACTCGGCGCCCAGCTGCCGGGACGCGGACGGCGCATCGACGGGCGAGCCGCGGCCCGGCTGCTCTGCGAAGCGCTCCCCGACGCGGCCGACTCCGCGCTGGCGGTCGGCGACGACGAGGCCGAACGCTGGGTGCGCCACGCCGACGACGCGGCGGCGCTGCGCGAGGCGGTGGCCGAGCGGGGCCTGGTCGCGTTCGTGGCCGACGGTTCGATGCTCGCGCGCCGCTCCGGGGTCGACGACCGGCCCCTCGAAGGCGGCGTGAGGTTCACCGCCCCCGAATCGATGGCGGTGACCATCGAGCTGCCCCACGCCGGAACGGTGCGCGGCATGGGCGTCGGACCGGGGGTGACCTTGATCGTCGGCGGCGGCTTCCACGGCAAGTCGACGCTGCTGCGCGCCCTGGAGGCCGCGGTGTGGGACCACGTGCCCGGCGACGGGCGCGAGTTCGTCGTCGCCGACCCCTCGGCGGTGAAGATCCGCGCCGAGGACGGTCGCGCGGTCACCGGCGTCGACGTCCGCGCCTTCGTCGACCACCTGCCCTCCGGTGAGGACACCGCGCATTTCACGACCGCGAACGCCTCGGGCTCGACCTCCCAGGCCGCCTCGATCGTGGAGGCGATCGAGGCGGGCTCGCGCCTGCTGCTCATCGACGAGGACACCGCGGCCACGAACCTCATGATCCGCGACGCGCGCATGCAGGAACTGGTCGCCAAGGACCGGGAGCCGCTGACACCGCTGGTCGACCTGATCCGCTCGATGGCCGACGACCACGGCGTGAGCACCGTGCTGGTCATGGGCGGCTCGGGCGACTACATGGACGTGGCCGACCGCGTGGTCATGATGGACGCCTACCGGCCCGAGGACGTCACCGAGCGCGCCGAGGCGCTGGCGTCCCGGCCGACCGGGCGCGTGGCCGAGGCCGACGCCTTCGGCCGGCCGCGCCCGCGCGTGGTCGACCCGAGGTCGGTCTCCTCCGAGGCCAAGGGCAAGCAGAAGATCAAGGCCGGCGGCACCGACGCGCTCCGATTCGGCGAGTCGGACGTGGACGTGCGAGCGGTCGAGCAGATCACCGACGCGTCGATGACCACCGGCATCGGCCTGGCCCTGGAGGCGGCCGTGCGTCGAGGATGGATCGACGGGACGGCCACAGTGTCCGAAGCACTCGACCGGCTCGAGACGGCCCTGGACGACGGCGGCGTCGCGGCGCTGCTGAAGATCAGAAATGCGGACCTGGCCATTCCGCGGCGCTTCGAAGTGGCCGCCGCGCTCAATCGCATGCGAGCGTTGCGGGTGCGCCAATCCGACGCGGAATGACGAATACGGAACATGCCCGCACCATATCGGTGCGGGCATGAAAAGTGCCTTCGCGGCTCCGATCCCCAAAGGCCGCGAAGGCACTTGAACTCTATCGGGTTCCCGACAGTCACGCGAGTAAGTGTCGGGATGTTGACACTTCGAAGTCCGGGGACGACAGAGGGCCGCCGACGGCATCGGCGGCCCTCATATCGCTCGTTCCAGCTCGAGCCCCGGTCAGAAGCCCGGACCGTGCTGGTGGGAGTGACCGTGGCCGTGACTGTGGCCGTGGCCGTGCTCCTCTTCGTCCTCGGGCTTGTCGACGATCGTCACCTCGGTCGTCAGCAGCATGCCGACGATCGAACCGGCGTTCAGCAGCGCGTTGCGCGTGACCTTCACCGGGTCGATGATGCCGGCCTTCACGAGGTCCTCGTACTCGCCGGTGACCGCGTTCCAGCCCTCGCGGGAGCTGGACTTGGCGGCGACGGCGTCGACGATGACGTCCCCGCGGGCGCCGGAGTTGACCGCGATGCGGTACAGCGGCTCGGTGAGGGCCGCCTCGACGATCCGGATGCCCACGCGGGCCTCGGCGTCCTCGAGTTCGACCTTCTCCAGCGCCGAGAGCGCGTGGACCAGGGCCGCGCCGCCGCCGGCGACGATGCCCTCCTCGACCGCGGCGCGGGTCGCCGACACGGCGTCCTCGATGCGGTGCTTGCGCTCCTTGAGCTCCACCTCGGTGGCGGCGCCGACCTGGATGACCGCCACACCGCCCGAGAGCTTAGCGAGACGCTCCTCGAGCTTCTCGCGGTCCCAGGAGGAGTCGGTCTGCTCGATCTGGGCCTTGATCTGCTTGACGCGGGCCTCGACGTCGTCCTTGGCGCCGGCGCCGTCCACGATCGTGGTCGAGTCCTTGTCGATCGTGACGCGGCGGGCCGAGCCCAGGTGCGACAGGTCCGCGGACTTGATGTCCAGGCCGATCTCCGAGGAGATCACCTCGGCGCCGGTGAGCGACGCGATGTCGCCCAGGATGGCCTTGCGGCGGTCGCCGAAGGCCGGGGCCTTGACCGCGCAGACCTTCAGGGTCCCGCGCAGGGCGTTGACCGACAGCGTGGCCAGAGCCTGGCCGTCGACGTCCTCGGCGATGATCAAGAGCGGCTTGGAGGACTCGATGACCTTCTCCAGCACCGGCAGCAGGTCCTCCACCGAGGAGATCTTGCCGTTGGTGATGAGGATGTACGGGTCCTCGAAGACCGTCTGGCGGGCCTCCTGGTCGGTGATGAAGTTCGGCGAGATGTAGCCCTTGTCGAACTGCATGCCCTCGGTGACCTCGAGAAGGGTCTCCAGACTGGAGCCGTCCTCGATGGAGATGACGCCCTCGGCGCCGACCACGTCCATGGCCTTCGCGATGAGCTCGCCGATCTCCGGGTCCTGCGCCGAGATCGACGCGACCTGCGCGATGTTCTCGTGGTCGGAGATGTCGATGGCCTGGTTCAGCAGCTCGTCCGAGACCGCCTGCGTGGCCGCCTCGATGCCCCTGCGGATCGCGACCGGGTTGGCCCCGGCGGCGATCGCCTTGATGCCGGCCCGGCTCATCTTCTGAGCCAGGACCGTGGCGGTGGTGGTGCCGTCGCCGGCGACGTCGTTGGTCTTGGTGGCGACCTCCTTGACCAGCTGCGCGCCCAGATTGGCGTACGGGTCCTTGAGCTCGATCTCCTTGGCGATGGTGACGCCGTCGTTGGTGATGATCGGCGCTCCGAAGGAGCGGTCGAGGACCACGTTGCGGCCCTTCGGGCCGAGCGTGACCTTGACGGTGTCGGCGAGTTCGTCGATGCCGCGCAGCAGCTCGCCGCGGGCCTCCTCGGCGAAGTTGAGAATCTTCGGCATGGTTAACCTTCCTTGTCGAGCGGAGAACACGAAAGGGCCCCCCACGGCGACGCTTGTGGACCGCGGACCGGCCCGGTCGAGAGGGGCCCTGGCGTCGCTACTGCTCGACGACGGCGAGGACGTCGCGGGACGAGAGAACGAGGTACTCTTCGCCGGCGTACTTGACCTCGGTGCCGCCGTACTTCGAGTAGATGACCACGTCACCGACATTGACGTCGACGGGGATGCGGTTGCCCTTGTCGTCGAAGTTGCCGGGACCGACGGCCAGGACGGTGCCCTCCTGCGGCTTCTCCTTGGCGGTGTCCGGGATGACGATGCCGGAGGCGGTGGTGGTCTCGGCCTCGTTGGCCTGGACTACGATGCGGTCGCCGAGCGGCCTGATAGCAGCCTTGCTCACTTGGTCTTCTCCTCATAGCTCGTTGCGGTGAACCGCCACGACAGCGCGGGTCTCGTCGTCGCGGGTGCCGAGGCACCGGCCCGTGGCTCCTGGCACTCTCAAGGCGAGAGTGCCAGGTTGATTCTAAACCTTAGCAGTCTCGATCTGCGAGTGCTAAGACAGAGGTTAGTTCGCGCTGGTGAGGACGTCCACGCGGGGTCCGCGCCCATGGCGAACCTCGCACACCCCCGGCCGCAGGGCCCGTAAGGGATCATTGCCTTCGTGGATACCAGCCAGCTCGCGGCGCTGCAAGCCGACCCGGACCTGCAACGACGCGCCGCCCAGGCGCGAGACGACCACGGACCCCGCGCGGCGTTGGCACTGCGCCGCACCGGCGCCGACCCGAGCCTGGCCGCCGCCGCGCTCACATTGGCCGAACTGCGGGCCCGAGCCGAGGCGAAGTTCGGCGACCGGGCCGAGCGGCTCTACCTCACCAGAGCGGGGCTCGAGCAGGCCACCAGGTGGCCCGTGGCCGCCCGCCGTGCCGCCAGGTTCGCCGCGCGCACCGGCGAGGTCGCCGACCTGTGCTGCGGCCTGGGCGCCGACGCTCTCGCGTTCGCCGAAGCGGGGCTGCGCGTCGAGGCCGTCGACCGCGACGAGACGACCGCGGCGCTGGCGCGCGCCAACGCCGAAGCGTTCGGCGCGGACGTGACGGTCCGAGTCGACGACGCGCTGCGCTCACCGCTGCGGGAGGCGGTGTTCGCCGACCCGGCGCGACGCTCACGCGGCAGGCGGGCCTTCGATCCGGCCGACTACTCGCCGCCGCTGGAGGCGCTGCTGGAGCGCCTCGCGGGCGTCCGCTTCGCGGCCGTCAAACTCGGGCCGGGCATCGACCACGCGTGGCTGGACGGCAGGGACGCCGAAGCGGAGTGGGTGTCGGTGGACCGGGACGTGGTGGAGGCGTGCCTGTGGCTGGGCGAGGCCGCCGAGGCCCCGCGCCGGGCGAGCGTGAGGGTCGGCGGGGCCTGGCACGAGCTGACCGGCACCGGCCGGCGGCGCGCCGAGAGCGGGCCGCTGGGGACGTACCTCTACGAACCGGACGGCGCGGTGATCAGGGCGGGCCTGGTGGCCGAGCTGGCGGAGCGGCTGGAGGCCCACACGGGCCACGAGGACATCGCCTACCTCTACAGCGACCGGC
This sequence comes from Glycomyces halotolerans, assembly GCF_054779575.1. Classification (NCBI taxonomy): domain Bacteria; kingdom Bacillati; phylum Actinomycetota; class Actinomycetes; order Glycomycetales; family Glycomycetaceae; genus Glycomyces; species Glycomyces halotolerans. Next base: position 153,728 of record NZ_BAAGXZ010000005.1, on the reverse strand, counting down.
TCGCCGCCACGCCGCTGGCGAGGGTCTGGAAGATCGAGGAGGTCTGGCCCCTGAACGCCAAGAAGCTGCGAGCGCTCTTGGCCGAGCGCGGCATCGGCCGTCTGACGATCAAACAGAGAGGCACCGGCATCGACCCGGCCGAGCTCCGCAAACGACTGAAACTCAAGGGGCCGAACGAGGCGACGCTGGTCGCGACCCGCCTCCAGGGCGGCCACGCCGCCCTCCTCTGCTCCGAAGTCGAGGCGGTGTGAGTCTTCGTTCCGGGCCGCCCTTCCAGGCTCCCTTCGCAGTTCGGATAATTCCACGGGCCGAAAGCAAGGCTCGTTCGGAACGCTCAGTGTCGCCTTTCCGACACCGTCACGGGAGGCGGGCGGTGAGGTCCACTTCGATGAGCTGATCGGGGTAGCCGAGCGCGGCCACGCCCACGACGGTGCTCGCGGCCTTGAACGCCGGGGCCAGCTCGGTCGCTTCGGCGAGGCGGTGCCAGGCCCGGCCGACGGTCCTGCTGTCGGCGCCGACCACGTAGACCACCGAGCGGACCACGTCTTCGGGCCGCGCGCCGACCGAGGCCAGCGCGGCGACGCAGTTGGCCGCGACCTGGTCGATCTGCCGGTCCAGGTCGCCTATCCCCACCACGCGTTCGTCGGCGTCGAGCGGGCACTGCCCGGCGAGGAAGGCGAGCCGCCCCGGCTCGACCACCGTCACGTGCTCGTATCCGGCGGTGGGGTGCAATGCGCGTTCGCTCATGGGCGGAGGCTATAGGAGGCCCGGCTGCCGGGCCAGCGGATATCCCGGCCTCACTCGGGCCAGGCGGCGATCAGGTCCTCCGGACCGAAGCGGGCGTCCAGGCCGTCGCAGTCGAAGCCGCTTCGGGACGCCGCGATCAGCGGGACCGGCTGGCCGGTCACCGCGGCGCGTTGGTTCTGCAGGGCCGTCAGGTCGCGGCGGTCGAACCGGTCGTGGTCGAGCCACTTGATCGAGCCGAGGAAGAGCAGTTCTTTCGCCACCGGGGCGTGGTCGGCGCCGACGATGTCGATCTCGACGGCGTTGCTGCGGGTCCAGTAGCCGCCGACGTGCCTGGCCGCCGGGACCTGCTCGACCGGCAGCAGCCGGGCCAGCGATTCGCGGACCAGCGGCTCCATCGCCCTGCCGCGCCAGCTCGTCCATGACTTGCGGATCCGCTCAAGCGTGAGATCGCCGCGGCCGCGCTCGATCTCGTCCATGTGCGGCTCAACCAGGGCCAGCCAGAAACGCAAGTACGGGTCGGCGATGGAGTATCGGCGATCCTTCGAGGGTTTCAGGGAGATCGGAAGATTCGACTCCACGATCCCCTTCTCGATCAGGACCTTCAAAGCTCGATCCAAAGTCGGGTGTCGTACTCCACCGGCCGCACGAGCGATATTGCTGAAACTGCGTTCTCCGCTGCCGATCGCCCGCATCACTTCGCCTGCCATCGCGGTCGTCGGAAATTCGGCGGCGAGGACCCGCTCGGCCGACACCAGCAGCGCGGAGATCGGATCGGACAGTGATCGTCCGAGAAAGTCCCACAGCCCGGTACGAGGTTCCCATTCGGCGCAGATCAGCGGCACTCCACCCGTGACGAGCGCGACGTCGAAGGCCTCCGCGGGCTCGAGCTCGAGCATCCGCCCGACCTCAGCGGGATTGAGCGGTCCCAACACCATCTCGGTGCCGCGCTGAAAGAACGGGCGCTCGTAACTGTTGAGCGCCTTCATCATCGACAAGTCGGAGCCGATGAGGAGCAGCAGTACCGGTTTCCGGCACAGATGGCGGTCCCAGTCGCGCTGCAGGACGCCTTCGAAATCCGGCACCCGTTCCATCAGATAGGGAACTTCGTCGAGTACGACCACGCTCGGAACATCGTCCGGGAGGCTGTCTGCGAGCAGCCGGAAAGCGTAGCCCCAATCGGAGGGAGAGTGGTCTAGATACTCCTGACGGTCGGGAAGGTCCGACCAGGCCACGGCGTCCGTGAAGGCCGCCAGCTCCCGCTCGGAGGAGCGCTTTCCGGCCGCGAAGTACACCGAAGGCACCCCCGCCTGATGAGCGAACTGCTCTACCAGGCTCGACTTCCCCAGCCGTCGTCGTCCGCGCAGCATGATGCATCGGCCTGGCTTCCAACCGCCCATCCCGGCCCGAACCGATGCAAGAGCTTTGCTCAGAGTGTCGAGCTCACGCTTCCGGCCGATGAACTTCCGCATCCGTGCACCTCTCGACAGTAACAAGCATGTTACTATCAATATTGATAGTAACAACAGTGATACTAACATTCTTGATAGTACTTTCAGCGATACTGCCGAGAGGCGAAGCTACCGGGGGTGGCTCAGCTTGTAGCGCAGGTTCGCGTCCTTCTCCGCGACCATGCGTTCGAGGTCGACCTGGTAGTTCGACATCCGCTCCCGCAGCGCCGGATCGGACGCGGCGAGGATCCTCACCGCTAGCAGGCCGGCGTTGCGGGCGCCGCCGATCGAGACCGTGGCCACCGGGACCCCGGCGGGCATCTGCACGATCGAGAGCAGCGAGTCCATGCCGTCGAGGTGCTTGAGCGGCACCGGCACACCGATGACCGGCAGCGGCGTCCCTGCGGCGACCATGCCCGGCAGGTGGGCGGCGCCTCCGGCGCCGGCGATGATGACCTGCAGGCCTCGGGAGGCCGCCGAGTCGGCGTACGAGAGCATCGCGTGCGCCGTCCGGTGCGCCGAGACGACGCGGACTTCGAAGGGGACGTCGAACTCCTCGAGCGCCTCGGCGGCCGCTTCCATAGTGGGCCAGTCGGAATCCGATCCCATGATCACGCCGACGCGGGCGCGTGCGCTGTCTGCCATGCCCTGAGCCTACTTGCCTTCGGTCAGCCACCGGGCGGCTCGCACCGCGCGTTCGCGGAGCCGGCCGACGTCGTCGCCGCAGACGGTCACGTGCCCGATCTTGCGGCCGGGGCGCACGACCTTGCCGTACAGGTGGACGTGCGCGCCCGGGTCGTCGGCCAGCAGGTGCTGGAGCCGCTCGTCCAGGCGCGGGCCGCCGGGTCGGCCGCCGAGGACGTTGGCCATGACCGTCACCGGCGCGCACGGCTCGGTCGAGCCCAGCGGGTAGTCGAGGACCGCCCGCAGGTGCTGCTCGAACTGGCTGGTCCGGGCCCCTTCGATGGTCCAGTGCCCGGAGTTGTGGGCCCGCATCGCCAGTTCGTTGACGAACAGGCCGCGGGAGGTCTGGAACAGTTCGACCGCGAGCATCCCGCACACGTCGAGTTCGGCCGCGACGGTGCGGGCGATGTCGGCGGCCTCGCGGGCGGTCGCCTCGTCCAGGTGCGGGGCGGGGGCGACGACCTCGGTGCAGATCCCGCCGCGCTGCACGGTCTCGACCACCGGGTAGACGGCAATCTCGCCGCGCGGGGAGCGGGCGACCTGCACGGCCAGTTCCCGCTGGAGCGGCATCCGCTCCTCGGCGATCAAGCGGATCCCCGAGGCGAGGAGGGCCTGGGCGTCACCGGGCGTCTCGACCATCCACACGCCTCTGCCGTCGTAGCCGCCGGTCGCGGCCTTGAGCACGCACGGCAGCCCGAAGGCCTCCACGTCGGAGATGGAGTCGACCTTCGCCCAGCGGGGCATCGGGAGGCCGAGCTCGCCGAGGCGGGTCCGCATGGCCTCCTTGTCCTGGGCGTACACCAGCGCCTCGGGTCGCGGCTGCATGACCACCCCGTCGGCGGCCAGCGCCTCGAGCGCCTTCTGGGGGACGTGCTCGTGGTCGAAGGTGACCACGGTGGCGCCGGCGGCGAACTCGCGCAGGTCCCCGATGTCGCGGTAGTCGCCGATCTGGACTCGGGCGGCGACGGCGGCGGCGCTCTCGGCGGGGTCGGCGGCGAGCACTTTGAGGCTCTGCCCGAGCGCGATGGCGGCCTGGTGGGTCATGCGGGCGAGTTGACCGGCGCCGATGACGGCTACGGTCGGGAGTTGGGTCGCGGCGTCCACGGGCAGAGCGTATCCTCTCGCTCGCCCACGCCCGGAGCGAACGGCGGCCGGCGTGATGTGGATCGGATAGATTCGGTGGCGTGATCGAGTACTACTCCCCCGCAGAGATCGAGCGGATGCGCCCGGCCGGGCGGTTCGTGGCCCGGACCCTGGCCGAGCTGGCCGCGGTCGCCGACGTCGGCGTGAACCTCTTGGAGCTGGACGAGCTGGCCTCGCGCCGCATCAAGGAGGCCGGAGGGACCTCCTGCTATGTCGACTACCATCCCTCGTTCGGCGCCAGCCCGTTCGGGAAGGTGCTGTGCACGTCGGTCAACGACGCGGTGCTGCACGGCCTGCCGCACGACTACCGGCTGCGGGACGGGGACCTGCTGAGTCTTGACTTCGCGGTGGAGGTCGACGGCTGGGTGGCCGACTCGGCGGTGAGCGTCGTGGTCGGCACGCCGCGCGAGGAGGACCTGCGGCTCATCGACACCGCCGCGCGGGCGTTGGAGGCCGGCATCGGGGCGGCGACGACGGACAACAAGATCGGCGACATCTCGGCGGCGATCGCGGGCGTCGCCCGGGCCGACGGGCTGTCGGTCAACACCGAGTTCGGCGGGCACGGGGTGGGCCGGACGATGCACGCCGACCCGCAGGTGCCCAACGACGGCCGGGCCGGGCGGGGCCTGCGGCTGCGCCCGGGCCTGGTGATCGCGATCGAGCCGTGGTTCCTGCACACCACCGACCGGATCCGCTACGACGCCGACGGGTGGACGCTGCGCAGCGCCGACGGCTCGCGGGGCGCGCACATGGAGCACACCGTGGCGATCACCGAGGACGGGCCGATCGTGCTGACCGACCGGTCGGGCCTGGAGTAGGTCGCCGCTAGGGCGCGTTTGACAACCGCGCTAGTGGTTGGTTCCGGCGCGTCTGAGTCGTTCCATGCGGTCGATCATGCGTTCGCCGGCGATCTCTTCGGCGGTGACGGCGTACCCGTAGTGGTCGCGCCAGTCGCCGTCGATGTAGAGGTAGCGCTTGTGGAGGCCTTCGCGGCGCAGGCCGAGTTTCTCGGCGATCCGGTTGGAGGGGCCGTTCTCGGGGCGGATGTTGACTTCGATGCGGTGGAGGCGCCCGACGGTGAGGGCGTGGTCGATGACCAGCGCCAGCGCGGTGGCGGTGATGCCCTTGCCGGCGTGGCCCTGGTCGATCCAGTAGCCGGCGTAGGCCGAGCCGAAGGCGCGGCGGACGATGTTGCCGACGGTGAGTCCGCCGACCAGTTCGCCGCGGTGGCACACGGCCAGCGGCCAGCTGGTGCCGTCTTTGACCGAGCGTCTGAGGCCGCGGAGCATGGCGCGGAAGGCCGCCGGGGAGTGGGCTTCGTGCCAGGTGGTGCCGGTGCCGGGTTCCCAGGGGGCGAGCCAGGCCTCGTTGGAGCGGCGCAGGTCGCTCCAGCGCCGGGCGTCGCCGCGGCGGAAGGGTCTGACGCTCACATCGCCGTGGGCGAGGTTCACCGGCCAGCCGGGGTTGGAAAGGGTCATCTAATGCGGTCCAAAAGCTGTGCGTCCGGGCAGAGGGTTCATCGGTTTCGATCCAGCAGCAGCACGTCGACCGTCGACCCGGCGGGCACCCGGGTGGCGTTCTCGCCGATGGTCATCAGGCCGGTGGCCTCGGCGATGCCGGTGAGCGTGTATGAGGTCGATCCCAGGGGTGCGACGGTGTAGCCGCCGCCGCGTCGCTCGGCGACTCGGACGGGGCGGAACTCGCGCAGCCCGTTCGGTGAGGATACGGGCTCGGTGAGGTTGGCTCGCACGCTGGGCCGGAATACCGGTTCGGCGCCGGCGAGGCGCTGGACGAGCGGGCGGGCGACGACCTCGAAGGCGATCATGGCCGAGACCGGGTCGCCGGGCAGGCACACGATGGGGACCTCTTCGGGGCCGATGGTGCCGAAGCCCATCGTCTCGCACAGGTAGACCGCGACCGGCTGGAAGGAGACCGCGCCGTCGCGCGAGAGGGTGCGGCGGACCATGTCGCCGGGCCCGGTGCCGGTGCCGCCGGTGGTGATGACGAGGTCGGCGCGGAGGATCTGGTCGTCGAGGACGGTGCGGAGCGCGTCGGGCTCGTCGTCGCAGATGCCGACGCGGTAGGCGTGGGCGCCGGCTTCGGAGGCGGCGGCGGTGACCAGGTGGGAGTTGACGTCGACGAGCTGGCCGGGCTGGGAGGGGCGGCCGGTGTCGACCAGTTCGTCGCCGGTGGCGATGACGACCACGCGCGGGGTGGGGCGGACGACGACGTCGGCGACGCCGGCGGCGGCGAGCAGGCCGATGAGCTGGGGGGTGATGCGGCGGCCCTCGTGGGCGAGGATCTCTCCGGAGGCGCGTTCGGAGCCGAGGCGGCGCAGGCCGTGGCCGCGGCGGGGCACTTGGCGGACTTCGACGGTGGCCATGCCTTCGTCGGTCCAGGCCAGGGGCACGACGATGTCGGCGCCGACCGGCAGGGGCGCGCCGGCGGCGACGGAGAAGCAGGTGCCTTTGACGAGGCGGACGGGCCGCCATGAGGAGGCGGCGAGGTCGCCGAGGACTTTGAGGCCGACGCCTCTTTCGGGGCTGGCGCCGGCCAGGTCGTCGGCGGCGGCGGCGTAGCCGTCGATGGCCGCGTAGTCGAACGCGGGCAGCGGGCCGGCACTGGTGACGTCCTCGGCGAGGACCGACCCGGTCGAGCGGGTCATGTCGACGTCGGTGGGCGGCAGGGGGCGGACCAGGGCCAGCGCTTTCGACAGGAAATCCGCCAGTGGCGTCGCCTCGCCGCTCCCCTTCACCGATCAGCCCCCCGTTTGTCGAGTCCCCACCGTGTCCGTCCGCTGCCGAGCAGCGCCGCTGCTAGTCCAGTGTCGCACTGAATTCGCGCAGCCAGGCGTTGAAGCCGGGCAAGTCGTCGCGTTCGCTGGCGAGTTCCACCAGCGTCTGGAGGTACTCGACCGGCTGCCCGGTGTCGTAGCGGCGGCCCCGGAAGACCACGCCGTGGACGGGGGTTCCCTTGCCGCGCATGGTGTCCATGGCGTCGGTGAGTTGGATCTCACCGCCGCGGCCGGGCGGGGTGGCGTGGAGGACCGGGAAGATCGATCCGGGCAGGACGTAGCGTCCGATGAGAATGAGGTTCGAGGGGGCCTGGTCGACGTCGGGTTTCTCGACCATGCCGGTGACCTCGACGACGTCGTCGGTGTCGGTCGTCTCGATCGAGGCGACCCCGTAGCGGGAGACCTCCTCGCGGGGGACCTCCATGAGGGCCAGGACGATGCCGCCGGTCCGGGCCTGCAGGTCGATCATGCGCGGCAGGAGCTTGTCGTCGAGGTGGCAGAACTCGTCGCCGAGCAGGACGGCGAACGGCTCGTCGCCGACGTGGGCGGCGGCGCGGCCGACCGCGTGGCCCAGGCCGAGGGCGCCGCCTTGGCGGACGGTGTGGATCTCGGCGATGCGCTCGGGGGCCTTGACCGCCTCCAGGGCGGCGTCCTTGCCCTTCTCTTCGAGCGCGGCCTCGAGGTCGAGGCGGGCGTCGAAGTAGTCGACCATGGAGTCCTTGCCGCGGGCGGTGACGAGCAGGACGTCGTCGGCGCCGGCGGCGGCGGCCTCCTCGACGATGTACTCGAGCACCGGCTTGTCGACGATCGGCAGCAGCTCCTTCGGGACGGCCTTGGTGACCGGGAGGAAGCGGGTGGCGTTGCCGGCTGCGGGAATGACGGCCTTGGTGGCCCGACGCGAGGTATCAGACATAGGGCGAGAGTATCGCGGCGACGCTGCGTCAGGTGTTCGCCACCCGCATTCGCGCGCGGCCGTTCCCACCTGCGCCGCTTCACAAGAGCCCGAGTTGTTCTCACTTGTCTCGGGCTCCACTCAGGTGGCCACCCGCCAGGTGTCCCTCCCGGCGGCTTTGGCCGCGTACAGCGCCTCGTCGGCGGCGGCCACGACCTCCGCGGCCCCGTCGGCGTGCTGGCCGAGCACCGCGATGCCCACCGAGACGGTGATGCGCAGCTCCAGGCCCCCTGCGCCGGCGTTGACCTTGAACGGCCGGCTGGCCACGGCCCGGCTGAGCCGCTCGGCCACCACCGACGCGCCGGCGGCGTCGGTCTCGGGCAGCAGCACCATGAACTCCTCGCCGCCCTGCCTGAACGCGAGGTCGACCTCGCGGATCTGCGCGGTGATGCGCCGGGCCAGCTCGGCGAGGACCTGGTCGCCGACCGGGTGGCCGTAGGTGTCGTTGACGTCCTTGAACCGGTCGAGATCGATCGCCAGCAGCGCCGAGGAGCGCTGGTAGCGGCGCACCCGCTCGGCCTCGCGCCGCAGCGAGGTCTGCATGAACCGGTAGTTCCACAGCCCCGTGAGCGGATCGGTCAGACTCAACCGCTGGGCCTGGCGGTGCAGCAGCACGTTCTCCACGGCCACCGCGACCTGCCCGGCGAAGGTCTTGAGGGTCTCGACGTCGCCGTCCTCGAAGTCGAGGGCCGCGATCCGGTTGTAGAGCACGAGCACCCCGAGCACACCCCGGCCCGGGGCCCGGGACGGACCGGCGGCCTCGTCGTCGCCGACCGCCTTCCTGGCGCCCGGATGCTCCGGTTCGGCGATCCGGCGGCTGCTGAAGGGCACCGCGACGATCGTCCGCGCGTCCGGTTCGGTCGAGGCGCGCTCCCAGTCGCCGAGCCGCCCGTCCACGATCCGGCCGTGCGCCGGGGCGCCGCTGGCGGCGATCGCGCCGATGACCCCTTCACCGATGCGGACGGTGGCCGGCTCGTCGATGCCGAGGACCCCTTCGGCGGCGCGCTGGACGAGCCGGTCGGTGTCGGCGACGTCGGCGAGCATCACCAGGCCCGCCTCGGCGTTCGTGGTCACCATCGCGGTGTCGAGGATGACCTCGAGGATCCGGTCGAGGTCGAGGGTCGCGGTGAGGGTCTCGCCGAGCCAGCCGAGCTGGCCGCGCATCTGGTCGCGGGAGGTCGTCAATGCCTGCACGTAGGCCTGCGTCTGGGCGGTCATGCGGTTGAAGTTCCGCGCCAGCTGCGCGAACTCGTCGCGCCCGTGGGTCTGGACGCGGACGTCCAGGTCCCCTTCGCTGATGCGCTGGGCCGCGGCCGACAGCTCGGCCAGCGGCCGGGTGGTCGAGCGCGACAGCCAGGCGGCCAGGCCCACCGCGCAGACGGCCGAGACGGCGACCATGGCCGCCAGCGTCCAGTACATCGGGGTGATGTCGCCGGAGACGGTGCCGATGCGCAGCGGCAGGAACGAGTCGGTGTAGGCCCACGTGCCCGCCTCGCCGGCGCCGACGACCAGGCGCCGACCGCGGCCGTCCTGAAGAATGAGATCGGCGTCGGCCGCATGCGCGATCGAGCTCAGGAAGTCCTCGTCGACCAGGCGGAACGCCGAGAAGACGGCGGTGGTGCCGTCGGAGTTCTGGACCTGCGCCTGCGCCCCGAGCGCCACGATCGGCTCGGCCTTGGGCCCCACCGCGGTGGAGCCGCAGTCGATCCAGGCGCCGGAGGGCGCCTCGGCGCCGACGCTGCTGGTGGTCGACTCGGCCCGCTCGATGCTCGAGAAGACCACGCCGTCGACCACCGAGCGTTCGACCAGCAGTTCGGCCATCTCGGCGGCGTTGCCGCCGCCGCTGCGGTAGTTGAGGGCCACCGCCGCCGCGGAGGCCTGGATGCGCTCGCAGACGGTTCCGAGTGTGGAGTCGACCATGGTGACCGCCGAGTCGGCCAGGTTCGCGCTGCGGGTGTCCGCCAGATGGGACATGATGGCAGCGACGAAGAAGGCCCCCACCAGTACCGGCCCCAGCACGACGACGAGGAACGCCGTGGTGAGCCGTGAGCGCAGCGACACCGAAGCCCCCTCAAGTTCACTCCCTAGAAGACTACCTAGAGCGACCGTGCAGCCACGACATGGCGTGAGGTTCGGGCCAGAACCACCCGAAAGTATGAGCTGCGCTAACTTTTCGGGGGAACGCGCCCCGATGAACGTCCGATCACCCAGAGGAGCGATGTGATCACCGCCAAGCCCGAGACCCGCAGACGCCTGCTCACCGGCAGAAAGACCATGCCCGAAGCCGAACGCCACACCGCCGACCACGCCATGTGGACCGCACTGCGGGACTTCCTCGCCCAGGCCGTGCCCCGGCGAGCCCCCATCGCCGCCTACCGCCCCTTCGGCGCCGAACCCGGCGCGAGCCTCCAGCCCGAACTGCCCGAACGCCTCGCCGAAGACTACGAAGTCCTCCTCCCGGTGACCCTGGCCGACAACGACCTCGACTGGACCGTCGTCGGCACCGACCTGCCCGGACCGATCCCCGCGCCCGACTCCGGGGCCGCACTGGCCCTCACCGGGCCCAGGGGCACCGAAGCCGTCGCCGCCACCCGCGGGACCGGCGCGATCGCCGGCGCCGCGGCGGTGATCGTGCCGGCGCTGGCCGTCTCCGCGGCGGGGGTGCGGCTCGGCCGCGGCGGCGGCTCCTACGACCGCGCCCTCGCCCGCGTGAGCGAGGGCGTCCCGGTGGTCGCGCTGCTGCGCGACGGCGAGTTCGGCCTCGAGGTCCCCGCCGAACCCCACGACCGTCCCGTGACCGCCGTCATCACGCCTTCGGGCGGCTTCGAGGCGGTCGGGGCCGCGTCACCGCCCATCGGGATGGGATTAGCACTCCGGGGCGCTGAGTGCTAATGTCGATGGCGCTCGAGTGCGATGCCCGGCGGCGCCGCCGCCGCGCTCGGCGCGTAGCCGGCGAGCCGCCGATCGGCTCTGTTCACTGCTGGAGGAGACCGTGCCGACATACGAATACCGCTGCAAAGAGTGCGGCTTCGAGTTCGACAAGCACCAGTCGTTCACCGAGCCGCGCCTGACCGACTGCCCCAGCTGCGCGACGGCCGGCAGCCTGCGCAAGGTCTTCGGCAACGTCGGCGTCACCTTCAAGGGCAGCGGCTTCTACCGCACCGACTCCCGCTCCGGCGACTCGAGCACCCTCGGATCCAACGGCTCCCAGAACGGCGCCAAGAAGACCGAGGGCAAGACCGAGACCAAGTCCGAGTCGAAGACCGAGTCCAAGCCCGCCGCGGCCACCGAGTCCAAGGCGGCCTAAGCGAGCACCACGACGGTCGTCAGGACCAGCTGCGCGAGCGCGAGCGGCACCAGGCCCTTCCAGCACAGCGCCTGGATCTGGTCGACCCGCAGCCGAGGCCAGGCCACGCGCAGCCAGATGACCACCGTCGCCAGAGCGCCGGTCTTCAGCAGCGTCCACAGCCAGCCCAGCGACTCCGGCCCGGGCCCGCGCCAGCCGCCCAGGAACAGCACCGAGGTCAGCGCCGCGATGACGACGATGCCGGCGTACTCGGCCAGCAGCAGCAGCGCGAACCGCAGCCCGGTGTACTCGGTGAGGTAACCGAACACCAGCTCCGAGTCGGCCACCGGCGCGTCGAACGGCGGGCGGCGGATCTCGGCGAGCCCGGCGGTGAAGAACACGACCGCCGCCGGCGCCTGCCACAGCAGCCACCACGGGCTCCAGGCCACCACGATCCCCGGCAGGCTCAGCGTCCCGGCCGCGACGGCCACCGACGCCGCGGCCAGCACCAGCGGCAGCTCGTAGGCCATCAGCTGCGCGGCCCCGCGCAGCGCCCCGACGAGCGTGTACTTGTTCGCCGACGCCCACCCGGCCATGAGGACGGCCAGCACGCCCACGCCGACCAGCGCCAGCACCACGAACAGGCCCATCTCGAGCGCCGAGCCGACCAGGTCGCCGGGCCCGAGCGGAATGAACAGCAGCACCAGCAGGTACGGCACCAGCGCCACGGCCGGGGCCAGCTTGAAGACCGGCTTGTCGGCCGCGTCGGGGACGATGTCCTCCTTCTGCGCGAACTTGACCCCGTCGGCGATCAGCTGCGCCCAGCCGTGGAAGCGGCCGGCGTGCATCGGGCCCAGCCGGCCCTGCATGTGGGCCATGAGCTTGTGCTCGGCCTGCCCGACCAGCAGCGGCAGCAGCAGGAACGCGGCCATGACGCCGACGAGTTTGAGCCCGATCTCAAGCATCGGTCGGCTCCTCGGGCCGGCCCCAGCCGTCGGGGACGCCCGGCGGCTTCTTCGGGGCCCGCTTGCGGGCGCCGGGGCGGCCGCCGCCGGGTTCCTTCTCGCCGGGCCAGGGTTTGACGACGCGGGAGGCGAGGACGAAGTCCTTGCGCAGCGGGTGGCCCTCGAACTCCGGGGGCAGCAGCAGCGGCTTCAAGTCGGGGTGGCCGGCGAAGTCCACGCCGAACATCTCGTGGGTCTCGCGTTCGTGCCAGTTCGCGCCCGGGTAGAGGTCGGTGACGGTGTCGACCGGCCCGTCGGCGGCGCAGCGCAGCAGCACCCCGCGCCGCGCCGCGATCGACCACAGGTGCGCGGCCACGAGCATGGGGGCCTGGGCGTCCTCGACCTCGCTCCGGTCGACCGCCGAGAGCCAGTCGAAGAAGTCGCATCCGAGTCGGTCGCGGCAGGTGCGCACCGCCTCGTGCCACCGCTCGGCGGGGACGTCGGCGACCGCGCGGGCGCCGACGGCCTCGACCGCGACGCCGAGAGCGGCGCCGACGCGGTCGGTCCAGGACTCACCCATCGCCGCTCCAACCGGACACTGCAGGACATATCCTATAGGATATGGGATCACGCATCGGGCGGCCTCCTCAGCGGCGCTCGCAGGCTCGCGGCCTCGCGCCGGGCCGCGGCCGCTCCGCGCGAGCCGCCGCGGGTCAGCGGTTCGTCGCCGATCTGCTCCTGGAGCTTGCCGATCCCGTACAGGAGCGCCTCGGGGCGCGGCGGGCAGCCGGGCACGTACACGTCCACCGGGATGATCTGGTCGACGCCCTTGGTCACGCAGTAGGAGTCCCAGTAGGGCCCGCCGGAGTTCGAGCAGGCCCCGAACGAGATGACGTACTTCGGCTCGGGCATCTGGTCGTAGAGCCGCTTGATCGCCGGGGCCATCTTGTCGGTGACCGTCCCGGACACGACCATGAGGTCGGCCTGGCGCGGCGAGTGCGCGAACGGGATGACGCCGAGCCGGATGAAGTCGTGGCGGCTCATCGAGGCGGCGATGAACTCGATCGCGCAGCAGGCCAGTCCGAAGTTGAACACCCACAGCGAGTACCGCCGGCCCCAGTTGAGCAGGAACCGGATCGGCTCGCCGAGCACGCCCGCGCCCGCCTCGCCCGAGCGCGACGGGAACGGCAGCTTCACTGCCACTTGAGGACCCCTTTCCTCCAGGCGTAGGCCAGTCCCAGCGCCAGCACACCGACGAAGAGCCCCATCTCGGCGGCCGCGGCGGCGCCGAAGCCGGCGAAGACCGCCGCCCACGGGAACAGGAACACCGCTTCGACGGCGAACAGCACGAACAGGAACGCGTAGACGTAGTAGCGGATCTGCACCTGCGCCCAGTCGCCGCCGACCGGGTCGACGCCGCACTCGTAGGTCGAGCCCTTCGCCGCCGACGGCGAGCGGGGCCGCAGCAGCCGGTTCGCCGCCAGCGCGAAGGCCACGAACGCGAACCCGGCCAGCAGGAGCACCCCGAAGACCGCGTAGTCGCCGAGCAGGGAGGAGTTCATGGTCACACCATAGTGCGGGGGCCGGTCCGAGGGAAGCGGCGCGGCGGCCCGGTTCGGTCCGGCGACCGGATTTTTCCCGCCCCGCCGCAACCGGCGGGCGGCGCCGGGCGTGTAAGTGTGCGAAGAGGATCAACAGCGGGTCCGCAGCTTCGGATCCGCGCCCGACGCCGAGAGAGCCCCGCACATGACCGTCGCCAGCGCGCCGACGCAGCGCCGAGACCGGACCGTACCGGTCCGGCGTCCGTGCGCGTTCCGCTCGGCACCGGCGGTGACGAGTCCCGAACCCACCCCGCCTCCCCTCGCCGTGTGTTCGAACGCGACAATGAAGGCCGCCGGGTCCGCCCGCCCGGACCCGATCGGTGCCCTTGTCCCCCCTACCTGTGCTGGAGCGGATGTGCGAACGGAGGCGGAGTTCACCGACCTCTACGAGAATCACTTCTCGGAGCTCACTGCCCAGGTGTGCGCGTACCTCGGCGACGCGACCGAGGCCCAGGACCTCGTCCAGGAGGCGTTCCTGCGGGCCTGGCAGCGCTGGGACAAGGTCGGCGGCTACGAGGAGCCGGTCGCGTGGGTCCGCCGCGTGGCCTGGAACCTGGCGACCAGCCGCCACCGCCGCAACCAGGTGGTGCGCAAATTCCTGCAGAAGTCGGCGCCGCCCGAGCCCGCGCCCGCCGCCGGCCCCGACCACGTGGCCCTGGTGGCCGCGCTGCAGCAGGTGCCGGCCAAGCGCCGCAAGGCCCTGGTGCTCCACTACATGGCCGACATGTCGATCAGTTCGATCGCCGAGGCCACCGGGGCGCGGGAGGGCACGGTCAAGTCGTGGCTCCACCGGGGCCGCAAGGAACTCGCCGCGCTGCTGGTCGACGAGACCGCCGCGCCGCACGCCGGCCCCGACACGATGCCGATCAAGATCCGCCGCCCGAAGCCGACCGGCACCGCGAAGGTCCCCGCGCCCGAGCAGCGAGCATCCGTGAAGGAGGACCGCCGATGAACGCCGATCGACACGGTGACGACGCCGCCGAACCGGGCGACGACGCGGTCGCTGCCGCCTTCGCCGCCTACCGGGCCGACGCCCCGTCCGCCTTCCCGCCGCCGTCCGTGGACGACCTGATCATGTCCGGCCCGGCCGCGCTGCGCCGCCGCCGCATCGTCTCCCTGGCCGCGGTGGTCGGGGCGTGCACGGCGGTGACCGCCGGCGGTTTCGCGGTCGCGCAGACGCTCGGCTCGCCCGAACCGGCCGAGCAGGCGCCGCCGACGGCGCTGCAGGGCCCCGCGTCCGAGTCCTCGCCGCAGGACACGCAGCTGGGCGCGACGCAGGCGCCCCCGACCGGCGGCGCGGGCGAGGACGAGGCCACCGCCACGGCCGGGGCCGACGAGGCCTCCTCGACGATCGCCGTCGGCGACTGGGACGGGGTGTGCGCGGGCGGGTCCTTCGAGGTCGACACCGAGACCTGGGAGCTGACCGACGGCTCGGAGTGGACGGTCGGCCAGGCCCTGGTCGGCGACGTGACCGGCGACGAGGCGCCCGAGACGGTGCTGTCGCTGACGTGCCGGGAGCGGACCGCGGTCGCGGCCTTCAGCGGCGACCAGAGCGATCTCGCGCATATGGCGTGGGTGTGGCAGCCAGACGAGTCACAAGCGCTCTCCGAGATCGCCGGGCTGGAGGCCGGGGTGATTACACTCCAGGGGCTCGACGACGCCTCCGCGACATGGACGGCGCGCTATGAGTGGGACGGCGGGGCCTTCGTCGCGATCGACCAGGAGCCTTCGACCGGACCGAGTCCGTCCGAGACTCCGGCGACCCCCGAACCGGACGAGACTCATACCACACAGGCGACGCCGACCGGCGAGGC
Organism: Glycomyces halotolerans; assembly: GCF_054779575.1. NCBI lineage: Bacteria > Bacillati > Actinomycetota > Actinomycetes > Glycomycetales > Glycomycetaceae > Glycomyces > Glycomyces halotolerans. The sequence continues at coordinate 138,315 of NZ_BAAGXZ010000005.1, read as the reverse complement.
CGGCGACTGAGGCGAGTGCGCCCGCACCGGGGCCCAACGGGTCCGGAGAAAGCGCGCTTTCCCACTGTTCGAGAACAGCCGGACACCAGCGTGTCAGCTGCGTCGCGCACTGGACGCTTGGTTGGCAAGGGGACGCTCGGGCCGCGTAGCATCGCAAGTGAAGAAGACAGTGGCGGAGCCGAGGTCCGGCATCCCGCAACACACGCCGCCCGCCCGCGCGTGCTCGTTCAACCCGCATGAGGAGAACTTGGTGAATACCGTCCGGCAACTCGACCGGGTCGTCATCCGCTTCGCAGGGGACTCCGGTGACGGGATGCAACTCACCGGCGACCGATTCACAGCGGAGACCGCCAAGCTCGGCAACGACCTCTCGACCCTCCCGAACTTCCCGGCCGAGATCCGCGCCCCCGCCGGCACCCTCCCGGGCGTCTCCAGCTTCCAGATCCACTTCGCCGACTCCGACATCCTCACCCCGGGCGACGAGCCCGAGGTGCTGGTCGCGATGAACCCGGCCGCGCTCAAGGCGAACCTGCGCGACCTCAAGTCCGGCGGCGTGGTCATCGTCAACACCGACGAGTTCACCAAGCGCAACCTCACCAAGGTCGGCTACGGCGTCAGCCCGCTCGAGGACGGCTCGCTGGAGGACTACCAGCTCATCGAGGTGCCGCTCACCAGCCTGACGATCGCCGCGCTCGAGGACTACGAGGTCGGCAAGAAGGACGCGGCCCGCAGCAAGAACATGTTCGCCCTGGGCCTGCTGTCCTGGATGTACTCGCGCACCACCGAGGTGACCGAGCAGTTCCTGCGCAAGAAGTTCGCCGCCAAGCCGCAGATCGCCGAGGCCAACATCGCGGCGCTCAAGGCCGGCTGGAACTACGGCGAGACCGCCGAGTCGTTCGCGGTCCAGTACGAGATCCCGCCGGCGACCCTGCCGGCCGGCACCTACCGCAACATCACCGGCAACGCGGCCCTGGCCTGGGGCGTGCTCGCCTCCGGCGTCGCCTCGGGCCTGCCGGTGTTCCTGGGCGCCTACCCGATCACCCCGGCCAGCGACATCCTGCACGAGCTGTCCAAGCACAAGCGCTTCGGCGTGACCACGATGCAGGCCGAGGACGAGATCGCCGCCGCGGGCGCGGCCCTGGGGGCCGCCTGGGGCGGGGCGCTGGGCATCACGACCTCCTCGGGCCCGGGCATCGCGCTCAAGTCCGAGACGATCTCGCTGGGCGTCTCCTTGGAGCTGCCCCTGATCGTCATCGACGTGCAGCGGGCCGGGCCCAGCACCGGCATGCCGACCAAGACCGAGCAGGCCGACTTGATGATGGCCATGTTCGGCCGCCACGGCGAGGCGCCGATCGCCGTCCTCGCCCCGCAGTCCCCTTCGGACTGCTTCGACGCGATGCTCGAGGCCACGCGCATGGCCGTGCGGTACCGCACCCCGGTGATGCTGCTGAGCGACGGCTACATCGCCAACGGCGCCGAGCCGTGGAGGCTGCCGGAGCCGAGCGAGCTGCCCGACCTGGCCGTCGAGTTCGCGACCGAGCCGAACGACGTCGACGCCGACGGCAACGAGCGGTTCCTGCCGTTCAAGCGCGACCCCGAGACCCTGGCGCGGCCGTGGGCCGTGCCGGGCACGCCGGGGCTGCAGCACCGCATCGGCGGCATCGAGAAGGCCGACGGCACCGGCGACATCTCCTACGACCCGGCCAACCACGACCACATGGTCCGCACCCGCGCCGCCAAGATCGCGGGGATCGAGGTCCCGGACCTGGAGGTGGAGGACCCCTCCGGCGAGGCGGGCGTGCTCGTCCTCGGCTGGGGCTCGACGTGGGGCCCGATCGGCGCGGCCGTCCGCGGCCTGCGCGACCGCGGCATCCAGATCGCCCGCGCGCACCTGCGCTACCTCAACCCGATGCCCGCCAACGTCGGCGAGGTCTTGGCCCGGTACGACAAGGTCGTGGTCCCGGAGATGAACCTCGGCCAGCTGTCGCTGCTGCTGCGCGGCAACTACCCCGACGTGGACGTGGTCGGCTACAACAAGGTGCGCGGCCTGCCGTTCACCTCCACCGAACTCCAGGACGCCCTCGAGGAGGTCATCAAGAATGGCTGACGTCAAGCTCGACGCCCCGAAGCTGAAGGCCAAGGACTTCAAGTCCGATCAGGAGGTGCGCTGGTGCCCCGGCTGCGGGGACTACGCGATCCTGGCCGCCGTCCAGTCGTTCCTGCCCGAGCTGGGCCTGGAGCGGGAGAAGATCGCGTTCGTCTCCGGCATCGGCTGCTCCTCGCGGTTCCCGTACTACCTGAACACCTATGGGATGCATTCGATCCACGGCCGCGCGCCGTCGATCGCCACGGGGCTGGCCACCAGCCGGCCGGACCTGTCGGTGTGGGTCGTCACCGGCGACGGCGACGCGCTGTCGATCGGCGGCAACCACCTGATCCACGCGCTGCGGCGCAACGTGAACCTGAAGATCCTGCTGTTCAACAACCGGATCTACGGGCTCACCAAGGGCCAGTACTCGCCGACCTCCGAGCAGGGCAAGCTCACCAAGTCCAGCCCGGTCGGGTCGGTCGACGCGCCGTTCAACCCGCTCTCGCTCGCGCTGGGCTCGGAGGCGACGTTCGTGGCCCGCACGCTCGACTCCGACCGCGCCCACCTGCAGCAGGTGCTGCGCGCGGCGGCCGAGCACGAGGGCAGCGCGTTCGTGGAGATCTACCAGAACTGCCCGATCTTCAACGACGACGCCTTCGAGGTGCTCAAGTCCCCCGACACGCGGGACATGTCGCTGATCCGCTTGGAGGACGGCGAGCCGATCCGCTTCGGCGCCGAGGGCCGCGAACAGGTCGTGGTCCAGTCCGGTTACGGCCTGGAGGTGCGCGACGCGTCCGAGACCGACCCGGCCGAGGTGGTCGTGCACCGCTCCGACGTCGACGACCCGGCCTACGCGTTCGCGCTCTCGCGCCTGTCGGGCACGGCGCTGGACCACACGCCGATCGGCGTGTTCCGCAGCGTGCGGAAGCCGACCTACGACGACCAGGTGCGCGCGCAGGTCGAGCAGGCCTCCTCGGGCGTCGACCGCAGGGAGGCCCTGACGGGCCTGCTGCACTCCGGCGACACCTGGACGGTCCTCTAAGCCCCACCGCATCGAGAACGGCCGGCCGGTCCCCGCGAGAGACCGGCCGGCCGTTCTCGACTGCGCCGCACAACCACCGAGAAGGAAGTCGCGAACGGACCGACCCGCGACACGAGCTTTCTTCACGGCTTTGGCACGATGGGGTCGTGAAGATCATCGTGAAAATCGCCGTCACCGGTGCGGCCTTCTGGATCGCCTCGTGGCTGCTCGCAGGAGTCCACATCGGCACCGCCCAGGACGGGCTGCTCGACCGGATCATCACGCTCGGGGTCATCGCGGTGATCTTCGGCGTGGTCAACGCCGTCCTCAAACCGATCATCAAGACCCTCGGCTGCGGCTTCTACGTCCTCACCCTCGGACTGTTCTCACTGGTCGTCAACGCCGCGCTGTTCATGCTCGTCGCCTGGATCGCCGGACAGTTCGACCTGGTGTTCGGCGTCGACCACTTCGGATGGGCGATCCTCGGCTCGGTCGTGGTCACCGTCGCCGGCTGGGTCATCAACCTGGTCCTGCCCGACCGGGTCGCTCGCTAACCGAGCAGCGGCTGCAGCTCGACCGCGGCGCGGCGCATCCGCTCGGTCAGCACCGGCCAGAACCGGCCGATGTCCGACAGCGGCATCGCCGCGGCCAGCACCACCCGCTCCGAGGGCTTCTCGTGGTCGCGCACGACCACCGCCGCGCAGCCGACCTCGTCCTGGAACTGGCCCATCTCGGCGTACACCCCCGACTCGCCGTAGACCATGAGGTCCCGCTCGAGCGCGTCGGGCTCGGTGAGCGTCCTGCCGGTGAACCGGCGCATCCCCGCCGCCCGCAGGTACAGCGACCGCTCACGGTGGCCCAGCGTCGCCAGCAGCGCCTTCCCCAGCGCCGTCGCGTGCGCCCCGTCGTCGAACCCGACGATGAGGTCCTCCACGTGCGGGCTCCGCGGCCCCTCGGTCACCGACGTGACCGCCGGGCGGCCCTCCACGAACCTGGCCACGAACGTGCTGTACCCGGTCTCGGTCGACATGCGGCGCATGAACTCCCCGGCCGTGCGCGGACCCGCCATCGCCTGCGTCAACTCCGAATAGCGGTCCGAGACCTCCAGCCCCAACGTGTACCGGCCGTCCTCGCTCCGGCGCAGATAACGCTCGTACACCAGCGTCCGCAGCAGGTTGTAGGCCGTGGCCCGGTTGAGCCCGCACTCGAACGCGATCCGCTGCGCCGACGCGCCGCCGCGATGACGGCCCACGACCTCCATGATCCGCAGCGCCCGCTGAACGCTCTGGATCATCTTGGTCGGCTCGTCCTCCTCGCCCGGCTGGATACCGCCGTGCTTGCGCCGCTCTCCTCTGGTCCGCCGCTGCTCCACCATGCCGCCGCTCCGTTCGCCGCTCCGTGTACCGAGTGCTCCGAGCCGGGACGCGAGGCCCCCCGGCACCGCGCGAACCGCAAATCTAACTATATAAACAACAGCCGCTTGCGTCGGCCGCCGACAACGGGCAGTATCTACGTGTCAGCACCGTTCGAGTCCGGTCAGCCGGGCGTCGAACACCTTCCGCGGAGCGGTGTCGAGTCCCCACCAACTTCAAGCCGCCTCCGCGGGCGAACACACCAAATATTCGAAGTGCGGCGGTTCCTCCCACCAGAACCGCTGCACTTCGTTTTTTCCCACCGCCACCGCCGCGACCTCACTTTCCGACCGTCCAGTAGGGTCAGGCCAACACTCGCACGGCCGGCGCTCCACGTCAAGACACACCACCCGAAAGCGCGACGAATCCACCCGCCGCCGACCGGAGTACGGTTGCCGACGTGTCGACACGAGCCGCCCCGACAACCTCCTCGACCGCGGCCACCGCCCTGAGCGTCAACGTCGCCGCGGTCATGCCGGTGTTCCTCTTCGGCGGCCTCGCCGTCCAGGTCGCCGCCGAACTCGACATGAGCGCCGGCACCATCGGACTGGTCGCCGGACTCTACTTCGCCGTCGCCGGCCTCACCGCCGTGCCCGCGGGCCACCTCGTCGAACGCTACGGCGCCCCCGCCACCGCCCGCCTCGCCGTCGGCCTCGCCGCAGGGTCGATGCTCGCCACCGCGGCCCTCGCCCACCACACCGCGACCCTCATCGCCCTCATCGTCCTCAGCGCACCCGCCAACGGCCTCGGACAACTCGCCTCCAACACCGTCCTGTCCAACTGGGCCCCACACCACCGCAAAGGCCTCCTCTTCGGCGCCAAACAGGCGTCAGTGCCGCTGTGCACCATGCTCGCCGGACTGAGCGTCCCCGCCATCGCCCTCACCGCCGGCTGGCGATGGGCCTTCGTCACCGGCGCCGCCGTCGCCCTCCTGTCCCTCATCCCCCTCGCCGGCCTCGGCCGCCCCGCACGCCCCGCCCCCACCGGAAACGGACGACGCCTCGACCGCCGCCTCGTCGTCTTCGCCTCCGCCACCTGCCTCGCCGCCGCCGCGGCCACCCCGCTCGGCTCCTTCCTGACCACCTACGCGGTCGCCATCGGCGCCTCCGAATCGTTCGCCGGCCTCAACCTCACCGTCGGCGGACTGGCCGGCGTCATCGCCCGCACCGCCGTCGGCGCGCTCGCCGACCGGCGCGGCGGCGGCGAACTGGGCCTGATCGTGATCATGCTCGCCGGCGGCACCGCCGGACTCGCGACCCTCCTGGCCGGCCAGGTGTGGCTCCTGCCGCTCGGCACCGCCGCCGGATTCGCGCTCGGCTGGGCCTGGCCGGGCCTGATGAACTTCGCCGTCACCAAGCGCTACCCCGACACGCCCGCCGCGGCCACATCGATCACCCAGACCGGCGTCTACCTCGGCGGCGCGGTCGGCCCCATCGCCTTCGGCCTCATCGTCGACCACGCCGGCTGGACCGCCGGATGGACCGTCTCGGTCGCCGCCATGGCCGCCGCCGCGGTGTTCATCGTCGCCGGCGGCCGCCTCATCCCCGAGCCGGACGACTAGGGCGTGTGCGACTCTCAGTTCCCGCCTTGTGCCGTTTCGCCGACCACACGATAAGGTGAGCCTGTGGTGACCACCGGAAGTGCCCAGAACGCGCTGAGTTTTACCGACGAGGCGTTCGCCGAGCGGATTCGGGAATCCCTCGACGCCGTCGAGGAGCGACTGCTCAAAGCCGTCGACACCGACCAGCCCCTGCTGCGCCAGTCCGGCTCCCACCTCATCAACGCCGGCGGGAAACGGTTCCGCCCCATGCTCACCCTCGCCTGCGCCCACCTCGGCGACCCCACGCGACCGGGCATCATCGAATCGGCCGTCGCGCTCGAACTGACGCACCTGGCGACCCTCTACCACGACGACGTCATGGACGAGGCGGCCGTGCGCCGCGGCGCCCCCAGCGCGAACGCCCGCTGGGACAACTCCGTCGCCATCCTCACCGGCGACTACCTGTTCAGCCAGGCCGCCCAGATCATGGCCGAACTCGGCCCCGAAGCCGTACGCGCCCAAGCGCTCACCTTCGCCCGCCTCGTCCGCGGCCAGATCAACGAGACCATGCCCCGGCCCGACGGCATCGACGCGGTCGAATGGCACCTGTCGATCCTCTCGGAGAAGACCGGCTCCCTCATCGCCACCTGCGCGAAATTCGGCGCCTGGTTCGCCGGCACCGACCCCGAGACCATCGCCACCGCCGAAGAATTCGGCGAAGTCATCGGCGTCGCCTTCCAGATCGCCGACGACATCATCGACATCGCCTCCGACAGCTCCGGCAAGACCCCCGGCACCGACCTCCTCGAAGGCGTCCCCACACTCCCGGTCCTCTACGCCCTGGCCGGCACCGACCCCGCCGACGCGCGACTGCGCGAACTCGTCTCCGGGCCCGTGCCCGAGGAGCGGCTGCCGGAGGCGCTGGCGATGCTGCGCGGATCCGGGGCCCTGGAGGAGGCCAAGTCGACCCTCCACTCCTACCAGCGGCGGGCCCGGCGCCTGGCCGCGTCCCTTCCCGAGGGTCCGGCGCGGCAGGCGCTGGTCGACATCTGCGACTACATGGTCCAGCGCGACGCCTGACCGCGCATGGACTTCGACGTGGACTACCCCGAGGTCGGGGCCACACGGGGCGGTCCGATGCCGGCCGGCTACCGCCACCTGCACCGCGAGACCGAGCTGCGGGCCCCGCTCGCCGAAGCGGCCGAGATCCTCATGAGCTGGGGCCTGCACGAGCGCTGCGGGCTGCGCCCCGAATCGGCCTCGCCGCGCGCCGTGCCGGGGGCCGAGGTGGTCCTGCACCTGGCATGGCTGCGCATCCCGTGCCAGGTCGTGTGGGCCCACGACGGTCCGGAGCGAGCCGGGTTCGCCTACGGGTCGATGCCCGGCCACCCCGAGAACGGCGAGGCCGCGTTCGTGCTCGACCGGATCGACGCCGACCGGACCCGATTCACCGTCCGGTCCTTCTCCAGGCCCGGCAGGTGGATCACCCGGCTGGGCGGACCGGTCTCCAGGGCCGCGCAGCGGCGCTTCACCGACCGCTTCACGGACCGGATGCGCACGGCCTGCGCCGAGCCCTAGAGCGGGACGCCGTCCTCCAGATGGGCGATACAGCGATCCATGTAGGACATGAGGTCGCCGTGGCCGCCGGCGTCGGCCCACGCGGTGATCGCCGTCGTCCACGAGGCGACCACCGAGGCGGCGAAATTGCGGACCTCGAGGTCCTCGGGACTCCGATCGTAGCGCTCGGCCACCAGGTCGGCGAGCATCCGCTGCGTGGCCGAGGCCTGCTGGAACTGGCGGGCCAGCAGCGACGGCACCGAGACGATCATCGCCACGCGGCCCCGGATCCGCTCCAGGTCCTCGGGCGCGAAGTCGGCGAACAGCTCCGCGAGGGTCGCGCGCATCGCCGCCAGCGGCGGCACGTCCGGACTCTGGCGCTGGAAGACCGCCACGATCATCGGGTCGTACTCGTCCTGCACCACCACGTCCTCCTTGGTCGGGAAGTAGCGGTAGAACGTCGACGGGGACACCCCTGCGGCCTCGGCGATCTGCTCGACGGTCGTCGCCTCGTAGCCCTGGTCGGCGAACAGCCGCAGGGCCTCCTCCTGCATCCGGTGGAGGGTCTCGATCTTCTTGCGCTCACGCAGTCCGGGACGGCTCATGCAGCGATTGTGCCCCGTCCCCGCCGTCGGCCGTCGACTCGGGGAACCTGAGGGCGGCCGCGATCTTCACCGCCCCGGCCAGGACGGCGCAGCCGAGGAACACGACCGTCATCGCGTCGGTGAAGGCCGCTTCGGCGGCCGCGGCGAGCTCGGGCATGTCGAGGGCCTTCGCAGCGGCGGCGGCCCCGGCCACGGAGTCCTCGGCGGCGATCCGGGCCTCGTCCGGCAGCTGAGGCGGATCCAACCGCGCCAGATAGACCGTCGAGGCGACCGACCCGAGCACCGCGACACCGATCGCTCCGCCGGTCTGACGCATGGTCTGCATGAGCGCCGACCCGACCGCGGCCCGGTCCGGCGGCAGCGACGCCAGCACCGCGTCGGTGGCCGGCACCATCGACATGCCGAGCCCGGCGCCGAGCACCGACAGCCAGGCGGCGGCGAGCCCGTAACCGGTGTCCGGGCCGGTCGCCATCGCCACCAGGCACCCGGCCGCGAGCAGACCGAGGCCGCAGGTGACGGTCACGCGGTAGCCGACGCGGGCGGCGAGCCGCTCACTGGCCAGGCCCCCGACCATGAGACCGCCGATCATCGGCAGCAGCCGCAGCCCGGTGCCGAACGCGCTGTGCCCTTCGACGGCCTGAAGATACTGCGGGACCAGGAACAGCGACCCCATCAGCACCATCGAGGCGGCGGTGGCGACGATCGAGCCCCACAGGAACGCCGGACGCCTGAACAGCCCCATGTCGACCATCGGCCGCTCCGCCCGCGTCTGCGTGACCACGAAATACGCCAGCAGCGCCGCTCCCCCGAGCGCGGGGAACAGCGTCCGGGCGTCGGTCCAGCCCGCGACCGGCGCCTCGATGACGCCGTAGACCAGCGCGGCGAGACCGGCCACGGCCGCGGCCGCCTGGAGCGGTCGGACCGGCGGGGCGTGCCGGTCGGTGGACTCCGGCAGCAGCACCGCGACCGCGACCAGGCCGACGAGGATGAGCGGAATGTTGATCAGGAAGACCGAACCCCACCAGTACCGCTCGAGGAGCAGGCCGCCCACGAGCGGCCCGAGCGGCAGACCGATGGCCATCCCCGCGGTCAGCACGGCGACCGCACGGGTGCGCTCGGCTCCGGCGAACATGCTCGGCACGACGGCCATCGAGACGGGGATGACGACGGCGGCGCCGACGCCCATGAGGGCGCGGGCGGCGATGAGGACGGCGACGCCGCCCGCGAGCGTGGCCATGACGCAGGCGACCAGGAACACGCCCAGGCCGGCCAGGAGGACTTTCCTGCGGCCGATCCGGTCGCCGAGCAGGCCCGCGGGCAGCAGGAGCGCGGCCAGCACGACGATGAAGGCGTCGACGATCCACTGCAGCTCGGCGGTGGAGGCGTCGAGGTCGACCGCGAGGGTCGGCAACGCGACGTTGAGGATCGTGACGTCGAGCCCGACGACGAGGATCCCCAGCAGGAGGGAGAGCAGGGCCCACCAGCGGCGGCGGGCGGTGACGGCGTTCATGGCACCTCATTTTTTGGAAGTAACTGTCATTTGACAGTAGCTGTCATAAACGAGGCTGTCAACACCGTCGCCACCGGACTGCCCGCGACGCCGCAACGGCCGATTCGCTATCGTGCAAGCCGACCCCGGCCCCTCGCCTCGGCGGCGGGCCGCGCCCGGACCCGGGCGCAGCGACGGCCGCAGCACTCGCCGAGGAGCAGAACACCGTGCAAGCCAGCCCTTCCCGGCCCCCCGCCAAACCGAACACCGTTCGAGCGGCCCAGGCCCTCATCTGGGTGCAGTTCACGACCATCGCCGCCCTCTACCTGCTGGGCCTGAACTTCCTCACCACGGCGATCACGACCTCCTCGAACGACGAGACCATGTTCGACGTGGTGGGCGGCGGCGGCGCCGAACGGTGGATCCTGGCCCTCACGGCACTGGGCGTGACGCTCTCCCTGCCGGTGATCGCGATCGGGCTCGGGCGCCGGGACCCGGCCGCCGTGGTGGCCGCCTGGTACGCGCTGGCGTTCATTCCGCTGGGCATGTACATCTGGATCGTGGCGCGCGCCTACGTGGCGACCTTCCCGGACGGCCCGGAGTTCTTCATCAGCGCGGGGACGATGCTCGCCGTGTGCGCCGCGATGCCGACGGGGATCCTGCTGTGCCTGTCGAGCCGCGCGGCCAGAACCTGGTTCGCGCCGCCGAGGGTGGCGATCCCCGAACAGGCACGAGCCGAGGACCGCGAACCCGCCGGCGCCAACACTGTATTACAAGTTGTAATACGATGACGCCATGTCGACTTTGAATGTGCGCACCGATGGAGCGATGGAAGAGGCCATCCGCGCGTTGACCGAATCCTCCGGCCGCTCACGCACCGAAGCGGTGCGGTACGCCTTGTTGCGTACCTATCGCGAGGAACTGATCAAGCAGGCGAGGGCCGACGCCGAACGGCTCGCAGAAGACCCTGACGACCGGGCCGAGATGCTGGCGATTCAGCGGTACATGGGCGTCGGCGAGTGATCTTCCGCGGAGCCGTCTACGAGGTCAAGCCCGCTCGAGGAGCCTCCGGCCGCGAGCTGCGCGGTGCCCGATACGGCGTGGTGATTCAATCCGACCAGTTCGCCTGCAGCACTGTGACTGTGGCCATGACGTCAACGGTAGCCGGCGAAGCGGTGTATCGGCCCGAGGTCGAGTTCCTCGGCACGAAGTCGAGGATCCTCACCGATCAGATCTACTCGTTCGACCAGGGCAGGCTAGGTGAATGCAAAGGCGGGCTGGACCCCGATGAGCAGGAGGCGCTCGATCAAGCGCTGCTGTTGAAACTCGCGCTGTTCTGAGATCGACCGAACTCGAGGGGCGCCGGGCTTGCCCGGCGCCCCTCGAGTGCTCGCTTCGGCTCAAGTGCCGAGGAAGGTGCTCGCTTCGCTCACGACCTCCAGCAGGAAGCCCGGCGCCACGCCGAGCAGTACCGTGGCGACCACTCCGGCGGCGACCACGGTCCCGGCCATCGGGCTCGGGAGGTTGACCGTGGGGGCGTCGGGGGCCGGTTCGTTGAGCCAGAGCAGGACCACGACCCGCAGATACGGGAAGGCCAGGATCGCCGAGGAGACCACTCCGACGACGACCAGGCCGACCTCGCCGGCTTGGAGACCGGCGCTGAAGAGGCTGAACTTGGCGGTGAAGCCGCTGGTGAACGGGATGCCGGCGAGGGCCAGCATCAGGATCGTGAAGATCACCGCCATTCCCGGCGAGTTCTTGCCGAGCCCGGCCCAGCGGGACAGGTCGGTGGCCTCGTCGTCGCCGTCCCGGACCAGGCTGACGACCGCGAACGCGGCGATCACCGTGAAGCCGTAGGCGACCAGGTAGAACATCGTCTGACCGACGGCCTCGCCGAGGGCGATCACGCCGATGAGGAGGTAGCCGGCGTTGGCGATGGAGCTGTAGGCCAGCAGGCGCTTGATGTTCCGCTGGGTGACCGCGAAGATCGCGCCGCCGAGCATCGTCGCGACGGCGATGATCATGAGGATCATGTGCCAGTCCCATGCGGAGGACTCCAGGGCGACGTTGAAGACCCGCAGGAGGCCGCCGAAGGCGGCGGCCTTCACGCAGGCGGCCATCAATGCGGTGACCGGCGTGGGGGCGCCGGTGTAGACGTCGGGGGTCCACATGTGGAACGGGACCGCGGCGGCCTTGAACAGCAGGGCGACCGCGATCATGCCGACGCCGATGTAGAGCAGGATCCGCGGCTCGTTCGAGCTGACGCCGGCCTGGTTGATGCCGGCCAGGTCGATCGTGCCGGCGAAGCCGTAGAGCATCGCCATGCCGTAGACGAAGAACGCCGACGCGAACGCGCCCAGCAGGAAGTACTTGAGGGCCGCTTCCTGCGAGATGAGGCGACGGCGTTTGGCCATGCCGCACAGCAGGTAGAGCGGGAGGCTCAGCATCTCCAGGGCCACGAACATGGTGAGCAGGTCGCCGGCGACGACGAACATCATCATGCCGCCGACGGCGAACAGGGTCAGCGGGAAGACCTCGGTCGCTCCGGGTTCGCGGCGCTGGGCGATGTCGGCCGGCGAGTCGGCGACCACGGCGGCTTCGGCGACGAAGTCGCCGCCGGCGGTGGTGCGCTGCTCGGCCAGCAGCAGGACGGCGACCAGCGCCAGGAGCACGATCGCGCCTTGGAGGAACAGTCCGGGCCCGTCGAGGGCGACCGCGCCGATCGCGGTGTCGCCGAGGGAGAAGGCCGTCTGGTTCTTCCCGGCGTTCAGGACCACGGCGATGAACGCGCCGGCGAGCGCGAGGACGGTGAGGCCCACTTGGATCGGCAGGCGCCTGGACTTGGGGACCGTGGCCTCGAGCAGCAGGCCCGCGAAGGCCGCTGCGAAGACGACGATCATGGGCGCCAAGCCTGCCCAGTCAATTTCGATCTCACTCATTGGTATCTCCGGCGGCAGGTACTTCGGCGGGCTCGTCTTGGACGAACTCGAGGGTGTGGTCCACTGACGGTTCGATCGCGTCGATCAGGGGCTGCGGGTAGAAGCCGAAGCCGATGATCGCGATGACCAGCGGCGCGACCAGGGCCTTCTCGCGGACGGTGAGGTCGCGTTTCATCGCCGGCAGCTGGTCGAGGGCCGGGTTGCGGTCGCCTTGCATCGTCCGCTGGTACATCCACAGCACGTATGCGGCGGCGAGGATGATGCCGAGGGTGGCGACGACGGCGACCGGTTCGTTGGCGGAGAAGGTGCCGAGCAGGACCAGGAACTCGGAGATGAACGGGGCCGTGCCCGGCAGCGACAGGGAGGCGAGTCCGGCGAAGAGGAACACGCCCGCGAGCAGCGGCAGGGTCTTGGCCGCTCCGCCGTAGTCGGCGATGGCGCCCGATCCGCGGCGCAGCGCGAGCATGCCGACGACGATGAACAGCAGCCCGGTGGCCAGGCCGTGGTTGAACATGTAGAGGATCGCGCCGGTGGCCGAGGCGGAGGTGAAGGCGAAGATGCCGACGCCGATGAAGCCGAAGTGGGCGATCGAGGTGTAGGCGACCAGGCGTTTGAGGTCGGTCTGGCCGATGGCGACCAGGGCGGCGTAGATGATGCCGACCACGCTCATGGCGATGATCCACGGCGCGAACGTGCGGGTCGCGTCGGGGAACAGCGGCAGGCAGTAGCGCAGGATCGCGAAGGTGCCGATCTTGTCCATGACGCCGACCAGGAGCGCGGCGATCGCGGCGGGCGCGGCGCCGCCGGCGTCCGGCAGCCAGGTGTGGAACGGGAAGAACGGGGCCTTGATCGCGAAGGCGACGAAGAAGCCGAGGAACAGCCAGTTCTGGAGGGTCCCCGAGGCCATCGGTTCGGTTTCGACGAGGGTCTGCCAGTCGAACACGCCGCCGTTCGCGACCCACAGGCCGATGACGGCGACGAGCATGAACAGGCCGCCGAGCAGCGAGTAGAGGAAGAACTTGACCGCCGCGTACTGCCGCCGGGGCCCGGACCCGTAGGAGCCGATGAGGAAGTACATCGGGACCAGCATCGCTTCGAAGAAGAAGTAGAACAGCAGCACGTTGGAGGCGAGGAAGGTCGCCAGCATCGCCGCTTCGAGCGCGAGGATGAGCGCGAAGAACGTCGGCACCGACCGTTGGACGGCGTCGAGGTCCCTCCAGGCGGCGAGCATCGCGATGGGGGTGAGTCCGGCGGTGAGCGCGACCATGAGCAGCGCGATGCCGTCCACGCCCCAGGAGAGGTTGAGGTCCCAGGCCGCGATCCAGGTGTAGGACTCGGTGAGCTGGAGCCATTCGGCGCCCGAGCCGTAGTCGAAGCTGAGCGCGACGATCGCGGTGATGACCGCGACCGCCCCGGAGAAGCCCAGGGCCGTCCATTTGGCGATGGCGGCCTGTTCGCGCCGGACGGAGGCGACGATGACCGCTCCGATCAGGGGCACGACGACCAGGGCCGACAGCAGGGGGAACTCGTTCATTGGATGACCACCACCATGAGCGCGGCCACCACGATGACGGCGCCGGACAATATGGACAGGGCATAGGAGCGGACGAAGCCGGTCTGGAGTCGCAGCAGGCGGCTCGAGGTGCCGCCGACTGCGGCCGAGAGGCCGTTGACGACGCCGTCGACGCCGCGGGAGTCGACGGCGACCGACGCGTTGGCGGCGAACCGTCCGGGGGCTTCGAACAGGCCCCGGTTGACCGCTTCGCCGCCGAGGTCGGCTCGGGCGACGCGGACCGGCCAGGCCGCGGCGCGCGGGGCCGGGTCGGTGCCGCCTCGGAACAGGATCCAGGCGAGCGCGGCGCCGGCGATCACGACCGCGGTGGTCGCGATCGTCACCTGCATGTGGCTGAGGTGGCCGTGGGGTTCTTCGTGCGCGCCGAAGACCGGGGTGAGCCATTCGGTCACCGGGGAGGCCATGAGGCCGCCGGCGGCCAGTGAGCCGAGGCCGAGCAGCACGAGCGGGCCGGTCATGATCGCCGGGGACTCGTGCGGGTGGACGTCGTCGGTCCACCGCTTGGGGCCGTGGAAGGTGAGGACGAACAGGCGCGTCATGTAGAACGCGGTGAGCGCGGCGCCGAGGAGGGCGGCGCCTCCGGCGACCCAGCCCTCCCAGCCTTCGCGGGCGAACGCGGCGGCGATGATCGGGTCTTTGGAGAAGTACCCGCTGAAGGGGAACAGTCCGATGATGGCGACCCATCCGGCGGCGAAGGTCGCGTACGTCCACGGCATGACCCGCCACAGGCCGCCGAATCGGCGGATGTCGGTCTGGTCGTTCATGGCGTGCATGACCGAGCCGGAGCCGAGGAAGAGCCCGGCTTTGAAGAAGCCGTGGGCGAGCAGGTGGATGATGCCGAGCGCGTAGGCGCCGCCGCCGAGGCCGACGGCGAGGAACATGTAGCCGATCTGGGAGACCGTGGACCAGGCGAGGACGCGTTTGATGTCGTCTTTGGCGCAGCCGACGATCGCGCCGAACAGGAGCGTGAGCGCGCCGACGGCGACCACTGCGGTCTGGACGGTCTCGTTGAGGTTGAAGATCGGGTTGGAGCGGGCGATGAGGTAGACGCCGGCGGTGACCATGGTGGCGGCGTGGATGAGCGCCGACACGGGCGTGGGGCCCTCCATCGCGTCCGGCAGCCAGGTCTGGAACGGCCATTGGCCGGATTTGCCGCAGGCGGCGGCCAGCAGGAGCAGGCCGATCGCGAGGCTCGCTCCGGAGGAGAGTTCCGCGGCGCCGTTGAAGACGTCGGCGAAGTCGAGGCTGCCGATCGCGCCGATCATGACGAACATGGCCAGCAGGAAGCCGACGTCGGCGACGCGGTTGGTCAGGAACGCCTTCTTGCCGGCGGTGGCGGCCGACGGCTTCATCTGCCAGAACGCGATGAGCAGGTAGGAGGCGAGGCCGACTCCCTCCCAGCCGATGAAGGTCATGAAGTAGTTGCCGCCGAGGACGAGGATGAGCATCGCGGCGACGAACAGGTTGAAGTAGCCGAAGAACTTCCTGCGTCCGGGGTCGTCGGCCATGTAGCCGACGGCGTAGACGTGGATGAGGAAGCCGACGCCGGTGATCAGGAGCGTGAAGACCGCGCTGAGCGGGTCGAGCAGGAGGCTCGCTGCGATCTCGGTGTCGCCGACGGCGATGATGGTGAACAGGTCGACCGCGGCGCTCTTGTCGTCCCGGCCCGCCATGGTGGCGAACATGGCCAGCGCGAGCGCGAAGGCGGCGCCGACGGTGCCGGCGCCGACCCAGTGACCCCATCGGTCGGATCGTCGGCCGGTGAGCAGCAGCAGGGCCGCGCCGGCGGCGGGCAGGGCGATGAGCAGCCACGTCAAGGAGAGCAGTCCGGTGGCGGGCGCGTACGTTATCTCGTCCACTGAGTCCTCACTAGGCCTTCAGGAGATTGGCGTCGTCGACCGAGGCCGAGCGTCGGGAGCGGAAGATCGCCATGATGATCGCGAGTCCGACGACGACTTCGGCGGCGGCTACGGCCATGACGAAGAACGCCATGACCTGGCCGTCGATGGTGCCGGTGGTGCGGGCGAAGGTGACCAGGGTCAGGTTGCCGGCGTTGAGCATGAGCTCGACGCACATGAACACGACGATGGCGTTGCGCCGTACCAGGACCCCGATGGCGCCGATGCTGAACAGCGCGGCGGCGAGGATGAGGTAGTACTCCGGGCTCATCGTTCCTACCCTTCGGTGTGCTTGGGGGCGGATTCGGCGGCCGACAGCTGCCGCGGCGGCACGTGCTCGGAGAGGCTCTCGGCGGCGGTGGTGCCGTCCGGCAGGAGCGCGGGGGTCGCGGTCGAGTCGGAGGTGGCGAACACGCCGGGCCCGGGTTTGGGGCCGGGGTAGTTGCCGGGGGCGAACCGTTCGCGGCTGGCCTCTTTCTGGCCGCGGGCTTCGCCTTTGCGGGCGACGTGGGCGAGCATGAGCGCGCCGACGGCGGCGACGGTGAGGACGCCGGAGACCACTTCGAAGGGGAACACGTAGGTGGTGAAGAGGCTTTCGGCGATCGCGGCGACGTTGGAGTCGCCGGCCGCGCCGGTGGCGGTCGGCGGTGAGCCGGCGATGGTGAGGCCGGTGACGGCGTGGGCCATGCCGGCGGCCAGGAGGCCGGCGAGGCCGATGCCGAGCGCGATGGCGAAGAACCGCTGGCCGCGGAGGGTCTCGAACATGGAGTCGCGCGCGTCTCGTCCGAAGAGCATGAGCACGAACAGGAACAGCATCATGATCGCGCCGGTGTAGACCATGATCTGCACGAAGCCGAGGAACGGGGCCGACTGCAAGATGTAGAAGACGGCCAGGCAGATCATGGTGAGGGCGAGCATGAGGGCGGCGTGGACGGCCGATCGTGCCATCACGAGGCCGATGGCGCCGGCGAGGGCGAGCGGCGCGAGGATCCAGAAGGCGACCGCTTCGCCGGTGGAGGCGGCTTGGGCGAGGTCGGTGATCACTGGTCCCTCCTCTGCAGCATCTCGGTGAGGGAGAATTCGGCGCCGGCGCTGTCGCCGGGCGTGGTCGGTCCGGACTCGTAGTAGTCCTTCTCGGACTCGCCCATGCGCATGGGGTGCGGCGGCTGCTCCATGCCCTCTTTGAGGGGGGCGAGGAGTTCTTCCTTGGTGAAGATGAGGTCGCGCCGGTCGTCGCGGGCGAGTTCGTACTCGTTGCTCATGGTGAGCGAGCGGGTGGGGCACGCTTCGATGCACAGTCCGCAGAAGATGCAGCGGGCGTAGTTGATCTGGTAGGTCTTGGCGTACCGCTCGCCGGGCGAGTACCGCTCGGTCTCGGTGTTCTCGGCGCCTTCGACGTAGATGGCGTCGGCGGGGCACGCCCAGGCGCACAGTTCGCAGCCGATGCACTTCTCGAGGCCGTCGGGGTGGCGGTTGAGGACGTGCCGGCCGTGGTAGCGCGGCTGGACCTTCGGCGGTTCCTCGGGGTACTTGACCGTCACCTTGGGTTTGAACATGTGGCGGAAGGTGACGCCGAAGCCTTTGGCCGTGGACATCTAGTCCTCCTTACCGGTCGGCGACGCTGGCGAGCCGTCGCCCGGCTCGGTCGCGGTGGTGGCGGGTTCGTGGTCGTGCCGTTCGAGTTCGGTGAGTCCGCGCGGGCTGGGCGGGACGGCGAGGTCGATCGGCGGTACGGGGTAGCCGCCGAGCCCGGTGTCGGGTTCGGTCGGCGGTTCGTAGGGTTTCCTGCTCGGCCAGAAGAAGATCAGGGCCATGACCACGATCGCGGCGCCCGCGGCGTAGGCGATGCGGGTGGGCAGTTCGTTGTCGGCGTCGAGGCCGATGTTCATGGCGGCCAGGACCAGCAGCCAGACGAGGCTGATCGGGACGAGGACCTTCCAGCCGAGGTTCATGAACTGGTCGTAGCGGAACCGCGGGAGGGTGCCGCGGAGCCAGACGTAGAAGAACAGGAACGCCAGGACCTTGCCGAAGAACCAGACCAGCGGGAGCCAGCCTTCGTTGGCCTCGGGCCACCAGGAGTTGGGGAAGGGCGCGGCCCATCCGCCGAGGAACAGGGTCACGCACAGGGCGGACATGGTGACCATGTTGACGTATTCGGCGAGGAAGAAGGAGGCGTATTTGAGGCTGGAGTATTCGGTCGCGAAGCCGGCGACGAGTTCGGATTCGGCTTCGGGCAGGTCGAACGGGGCCCGGTTGGTCTCGCCGACCATGGCGATGACGAAGACGATGAAGCTGGGGGCGAGGATGAGGAAGTACCAGCCCGGGAGGGTCGCCTCGAAGCCGCCGATGCTCATCGGGATGCCGCCGCGTTGGGCGTCGACGATGCCGCCGGTGGAGAGCAGCCGGGATTGGAAGAACACGGCCAAGACGGCCAGGCCGAGGGCGATCTCGTAGGAGATGACCTGCGCGGCGGCGCGGAGCGCGCCGAGCAGGGCGTACGAGGAGCCCGAGGACCAGCCGGCGAGGACGATGCCGTACACGCCGAGGGCGGAGCAGGCGAGGATGAGCAGGACGCTGACTTCGAAGTCGGTGAGCTGCAGGAGCGTCTCGCGGCCGAACAGGGTGACCTCGGGTCCGAAGGGGATGACCGCGAAGGCGGTGAACGCGCAGGTCACCGCGATGACGGGCGCG
The DNA here is from genome assembly GCF_054779575.1 of Glycomyces halotolerans. Taxonomy (NCBI): domain Bacteria; kingdom Bacillati; phylum Actinomycetota; class Actinomycetes; order Glycomycetales; family Glycomycetaceae; genus Glycomyces; species Glycomyces halotolerans. Next base: position 119,501 of record NZ_BAAGXZ010000005.1, on the reverse strand, counting down.
GCGATGAACACCACCTTGTCGGCGGTGCGCGGCATGATGTCCTCTTTGAACGCGAGTTTGAGGCCGTCGGCGAGGGACTGCAGGAGCCCGAAGGGCCCGTTGCGGTTGGGGCCGGGCCGCACCTGCATGATCGCGACCGCGCGGCGTTCGAACCAGATGGTGAACAGCACCAGCAGGACCAGCACGACGAACAGGCCGACGCCCTTGATCGCCATGAGCCAGAACGGATCGTTCATCGTTTGACCGCCTCCATGTCGGCGTCGGCGCCGCCGGCTGCGGGCCGCGGCGCGGTCGGGTAGGCGCGGATGGCGACGACGTCGCCGGCGTGCGCGCCCAGGTGGCGGAAGATGCCGCGGCCGGGCGCGTTGGTCGGCAGCCACACCACGCCTTCGGGCATGTCGGTGGTGGCCAGCGGGAGGGTGATCCCGCCGATGGAGGTCGACACGGTGACGCCGCCGCCTTCGGTCGCGCCGATGGATTTGGCGGTGGCGGCCGACAGCCGCACGACCGGGTCGGGCGCGCAGCCGGCGAGGTGCGGGTTGTTCTCCTGGAGGGATCCGCCGTCGAGCAGCTGCCGCCAGGTCGCCAGGACCGCTTTCCCTTCACCGGCGGCGGCGGGCCGGTCGGCCTGCCAGTCGGGGGCGGGCTGCCGGGTGATCGGGTCGGGCAGCCCGGCGAGTTCGCCGCGGACTTCGCGGGTGTCGGCGAGGCCGAGCTGGTGCCCCATGGCGCGGGCGAGGACGTCGAGGACCCGGTGGTCGCTCATCAGCTCCGAGTCCAGTACCGCGTCGAACGTCCGCAGTCGGCCCTCCCAGTCGAAGTAGGCGCCGGCCTTGTCGCTGACCGGCGCGACCGGGAGGACGACGTCGGCGACGCGGGTGACCGCCGAGTGCCGCAGTTCGAGGGAGACGACGAATCGGGCCGCGTAGAGCGCGGCTTCGACGGCGGGCGCGTCGGCGAAGTCGTACGGGTCGACGCCGCCGATGAGGAGGGCGTCGAGTTCGCCGTCGGCGGCGGCCTGCAGTATCTGCCAGGCGTGGCGGCCGTCGCCGCCGGGGAGGGCGTCGACGCCCCAGTACTCGGCGAGCTGGGCGCGGTCGTCGGCGTAGTTCGCCGATCCGCCGCCGGGCAGGAGCCCGGGCAGGCATCCGGTCTCGACCGCGCCGCGGTCGCCGGCGCGCCTGGGGATCCAGGCGAGGCGCGCGCCGGTGGCCTTCGCCAGTCGCACGGCGGCGCTGAAGGCCCCTTCGACGGTCGCGAGGCGCTCGCCGAGGAGGATGACCGCGCCCTCTTCGCTCATCGCGTCGTGGACGACGCCGCCGGACCGCCAGGAGTCGAGGAGTTCGGCCTCTTCGCCGGGCAGGCCCTCGATGAGGTTCGCGTCGAGTTTCGCGGTGCCGCGGGTGGCGAACGGGGCGAGGACGTGGACGCGCTGGCCGGAGGCTTGGACGGCTTTGCGCAGGCGCAGGAACGCGATGGGGCATTCCTCTTCGACTTCGAGTCCGGCGATGAGGACCGCGGGCGCTTTCTCGAGGTCTTCGTAGGTGACCGCGCCGGAGGAGGGGTAGACGCCGGCGACGGCGTGGGCGAGGAATTCGGACTCCTCGGTCGAGTGCGGCCGGGAGCGGAAGTCGATGTCGTTGGTGCCGAGGGCGACGCGGGCGAACTTGGAGTAGGCGTAGGCGTCTTCGACGGTGAGTCGCCCGCCGGGGAGGACGCCGACGCCGCCGGTGGCCTCGGTCAGGCCCTTCGCGGCGCGGCGCAGCGCCTCGGGCCAGGTCGCTTCGCGCAGGCTCCCGTCGGCTTCGCGGATCATCGGTTTGGTGATCCGGTCAGCGGAGTCGATGTAGGACATCGCCCAGCGGCCCTTGTCGCAGTTCCATTCCTCGTTGACGGCCGGGTCGTTGCCGGCGAGGCGGCGCAGGACCTTGCCGCGCCGGTGGTCGGAGCGCTGGGAGCAGCCGGCCGAGCAGTGCTCGCAGACGCTGGGGCTGGAGACGAGGTCGAACGGGCGGGAGCGGAACCGGTACTGGGTGCCGGTGAGGGCCCCGACCGGGCAGATCTGGACGGTGTTGCCGGAGAAGTAGGACTCGAACGGCTCGTCTTCGTAGACGCCGACCTGTTCGAGCGCGGACCGCTCCATCAGTTCGATGAACGGGTCGCCGGCGATCTGGTCGGAGAAGCGGGTGCAGCGGGCGCACAGGACGCAGCGTTCCCGGTCGAGCATGACCTGAGAGGAGATCGGCAGCGCCTTCTTGTAGGTGCGCTTCTCGGCGGCCTCCATGCGCGTCTCCGTGCGGCCGGTGCTCATCGCCTGGTTCTGCAGGGGGCATTCGCCGCCCTTGTCGCACACGGGGCAGTCGAGGGGGTGGTTGATCAGGAGGAACTCCATGATCCCCTCTTGGGCATCGCGGGCGACTTCGCTGGAGTGCTGGGTCTTGACGACCATGCCCTCCATCGCGGTGATGGTGCACGAGGCGGCGGGTTTGGGCATGCCGCGGCCGTTGCCCATGTCGGGGACCTCGACCAGGCACTGCCTGCAGGCCCCGGCCGGCTCGAGCAGCGGGTGGTCGCAGAACCGGGGGATCTCGATGCCGAGTTGCTCGGCGGCGCGGATGACCAGTGTGCCCTTGGGGACGGTGATCTCGAGGCCGTCGATGGTGAACGTGACCTGCTCAGTCATCTCAGTGCGCTCCGATCTTCTCGGCGTCGAACAGGGGTGCCTTGGTGCCCTCGATGTAGTCGAGGTAGTCCTGCCTGAAGTACTTCAGGCTGGAGGTGACGCAGGAGGTGGCGCCGTCGCCGAGACCGCAGAAGGACCGGCCCAGCAGGTTCCTGCAGGCGTCTTCGAGGACCTTGAGGTCGGACATCTCCCCTCGCCCGGAGAGGATCCGCTCGTAGACGCGGACCATCCAGTAGTTGCCTTCCCGGCAGGGGGTGCACTTGCCGCACGATTCGTGGGCGTAGAACTTGATCCACCGCCAGCACGCCAGGACCGGGCAGTCCTGGTCGGAGAAGACCATGAGCGCGGTGGTGCCGAGGATCGATCCGGCCTTGGCGACGCTGTCGAAGTCGAGCGGCACGTCGGCGTGCTCGGCGGTGAGCATCGGCGTCGACGACCCGCCGGGGGTGAAGAATTTGAGTTCGTGGCCGTCGGCCATGCCGCCGGCGAGCTCGATCAGCTCCCGCAGGGTGGTGCCGAGGCCGCACTCGTACTGGCCGGGGCGGTTGACCCGGCCCGAGAGCGAGTAGATCATCGTCCCGGCGGCGTTCTCGCCGCCGAGCGACTTCCACCACTCGGCGCCGCCGAGGACGATGTGCGGGACCGCGGCGATCGTGCCGACGTTGTTGATGCACGTCGGCTTCTGGTAGAGCCCGTGGGTCGCCGGGAACGGGGGCCGCAGCCGAGGCTGGCCCCGCATGCCTTCGAGGGAGTCGAGCAGGGCCGTCTCCTCGCCGCAGATGTAGGCCCCGGCGCCGGAGTGGATGACCACTTCGAGGTCGAAGCCGGAGCCGAGGATGTCCTTGCCGAGGTAGCCGGCCGCTTCGGCTTCGCGGACGGCCTGGCGCAGGCGGCGGGCGGCGTGGACGGCTTCGCCGCGCACGTACACGTACGCGCGGCTGGCCTTGATGGCGTAGGAGGAGATGACGACGCCCTCGATGACCGAGTGCGGGTCGTTCATCATCAGCGGCAGGTCCTTGCAGGTGCCCGGCTCGCCCTCGTCGGCGTTGACCACCAGGTAGTGCTCGTTGCCGTCGTCGGGCACGAACTGCCATTTCATGCCGACGGGGAAGCCGGCGCCGCCGCGGCCGCGGTGCCCCGACTCCTTCATGAAGGCGATGAGGTCGGCCGGGCTGTACCGCAGGGCCTTGCGCAGCGCCTTGTAGCCGTCGAGCTGCTCGTAGACGTCGAGCTTCCACGCCCCCGGCGACAGCCAGCGCTTGGTGACCACGGGCGTGAGCTTGCTGAGGACGTCTTCGCGGGGTTGTCTGGGACCAGGCACGGTTACTCGACTCACTTCGCTTCCTCTTTGTCCTTCGGAGGCGCGGGCGCCAGCGAGGTGTCGGGGTCGAACTGGGGCGCGGTGATGCCGGCCTGGGCCGCGAGCTTGGCGCCGGCGAGGGTGGCCTCGCCTTGGGCGTTGCCTTCGAGGGCGGCTTCGCGTTCGTCGTCGAACCCGGCCAGCTGGACCGAGATCTCGCGGAGCGTGCACAGGGGCGCGCCGCGGCTGGGGATGGGCCGTTTGCCTTCTTTGAGCTGTCGGACCAGGTCGATCGCGCCGGTCTCGTCCATCTCGTCGAAGAACTCGTAGTTGACGGTGACGACGGGGGCGTAGTCGCAGGCGGCCAGGCATTCGGCGTGTTCGAGGGTGACCTTGCCGTCGGCGGTGGTCTGGTCGTGGCCGACGTCGAGTTCGTCTTCGAGTGCCTCGAAGATCCGCTGGCCGCCTTTGGCGTGGCAGAGGGTGTTGGTGCAGGCGCTGACGAGCCAGTCGCCGGCCGGTTCGCGCTTGTACATGGTGTAGAAGGTCGAGACGGCCTGCACTTGGGCTTTGGTGATGCCCAGGACGTCGGCGCAGAAGGCGATGCCGTCCTCGGAGATGTAGCCGTCGTGCGACTGCACGAGGTGCAGCAGCGGCAGCAGGGCCGAGCGGGAGCGGCCTTCGGGGTAGCGGGCGACGATGGCCTCGGCCTGGTCGCGGATCTGCTCGGGGTAACTCATCGGTCGCAACCTCCCATGACGGGGTCGAGCGAGGCGCCGCCCGCGATGACGTCGGCCAGCAGGCCGCCCTCGGCGAGGGCCGGGAGCGCCTGGAGGTTGACGAAGGACGGGTCCCGCATGTGGACGCGGAACGGCCGGGTGCCGCCGTCGGAGACGGCGTGGATGCCCAGTTCGCCGCGTGGGGCCTCGATGGCCGTGTAGACCTGCCCGGCCGGGACTCGGAAGCCTTCGGTGACGAGCTTGAAGTGGTGGATGAGCGCTTCCATCGACTGGCTCATGATGTGCCGGATGTGGTTGAGGCTGTTGCCCATGCCGTCGGCGCCGAGGGCGAGCTGGGCGGGCCAGGCGATCTTCTTGTCCTCGACCATGACCGGTCCGGGCTCGAGTTTGTCGAGGCCCTGGGCGATGATGCGCAGGCTCTGGCGGACCTCTTCGAGGCGGACGAGGTAGCGGGCCCAGGCGTCGGCGCCGTTGTGGGTGGGCACGTCGAAGTCGTATTCCTCGTAGCCGCAGTAGGGCATGGTCTTGCGCAGGTCCCAGCCGAGGCCGGCGGAGCGCAGGACCGGTCCGGTGACGCCGAGGGCGAGGCAGCCGGAGACGTCGAGGTAGGCGACGCCTTGGGTGCGTTCCTGCCAGATCGCGTTGCCGGTGAGCAGGCCCTCGTAGTCGTCGAGTCCTTTCGGCATGTATTCGACGAAGTCGCGGATCATTTCGATCGCGTCGTCGGGGAGGTCTTGGGCGACGCCGCCGGGGCGGACGTAGGCCATGTTCATGCGCAGTCCGGAGATGGCCTCGAAGATGTCGAGGACTTTCTCGCGGTCGCGGAAGCCGTAGATCATCATCGACAGGGCGCCGAGCTCCATGCCGGTGGTCGCGAGGGCGACCAGGTGGGAGGCGATGCGGTTGAGCTCCATCATGATGACGCGGATGACGTCGGCGCGGCGGGGCACGGTGATGCCGAGGAGTTTCTCGACCGCGAGGCAGTAGCCGGTCTCGTTGAAGATCGGGGCGAGGTAGTCGGCGCGGGTGACGAAGGTGCAGCCCTGGGTCCAGGTGCGGTATTCGAGGTTCTTCTCGATGCCGGTGTGGAGGTAGCCGATGACGGGCCTGACCGAGCGGACGGTCTCGCCTTCCATCTCGCAGACCAGGCGGAGCACGCCGTGCGTGGACGGGTGCTGGGGGCCGAGGTTGACGATGAGGCGTTCGTCGTTGACCGGGTCGAAGGCGGCGACGAGTTCGTCCCAGTCGCCGCCGGTGACGGTGTAGACGCGGCCTTCGGTGGTCTCGCGTTCGGGGGCGAAGGCGTCGAAGGCTTCCTCGGCGGTGTGGTCGGTGGCGGTCACTTGTAGGCCCTCCTCTCGTCGGGCGGCGGGATGTGCGCGCCCTTGTATTCGACCGGGATGCCGCCCAGCGGGTAGTCCTTGCGCTGGGGGTGGCCCTCCCAGTCGTCGGGCATGAGGATGCGGGTCAGGTGCGGGTGGCCTTCGAAGACGACGCCGAACATGTCGTAGACCTCCCGTTCCTGCCAGTCGGCGGTCGGGTACACCGCGGTGACGCTGGTGACGACGGGGCTGTCGGCGGACACGGCGGTCTCGAGGCGGACGCGGCGCCGGTAGGTCATGGAGGTGAGGTGGTAGACGACGTGGAGGCGGCTGGCCTGCGCGGGGTAGTCGACTCCGGAGACGGAGTTGCACAGTTCGAACCGGAGGCTCTCGTCGTCGCGCATGTGGGCGCAGACGTCGGCGGTGCGGTCGGGGGCGATGTGGATGGTCAGCTCGCCCCGGTCGACGACGACGCCGCGGGTGATGTCGTCGCCGAGTCCGTCGTGGAGGGCGGCGACGACCTCGTCGAAGTAGCCGCCGAGCGGTTCGGGGGTGGAGACGACCGGGGCGGCGGTCGGGTCGCGGCGGACCAGGCCGCCGAATCCGGAGGTGTCGCCGGTGTCGCTGACGCCGAACAGTCCCTTGGCCTCCTGGCCGACGGGCTGGACTTCGCCGCGTGCGGGTTCGACTTCGCCGTCGCTCATCGCTTGGCCACCGCCTTCCTGATGCGCAGCTGCTCGGCCTCGCCGGCCTCGGCCGCTTCGATCCACTCGCGCTTGCGCTGCTTGTCGAAGCGGTAGGAGGAGGGCATCTCGCCGGGTTTGAGGAGCGGCTCGGGCCGGTCCTTGAGGGCCTGGCGGCGCTGTTCGCCGAGCGGTTCGTGCTGGACTTTCTCGTGGAGTTTGAGGATCGAGTCGAGGAGCATCTCGGGGCGGGGCGGGCAGCCGGGCAGGTACATGTCGACCGGTACGACGTGGTCGACGCCCTGGACGATGGCGTAGTTGTTGAACATGCCGCCGCTGGTGGCGCACACGCCCATCGACAGGACCCATTTCGGTTCGGCCATCTGGTCGTAGATCTGGCGCAGGACGGGGGCCATCTTCTGGCTGACGCGTCCGGCGACGATCATGAGGTCGGCCTGGCGAGGGCTGGCGCGGAAGACCTCCATGCCGAACCGGCCGGTGTCGTAGCGGGCCGCGCCGGTGGACATCATCTCGATGGCGCAGCAGGCCAGGCCGAACGTGGCCGGCCACATCGAGGCCTTCCTGGTCCAGTTCACCAGGGCCTCGACGGAGGTCAGGATGATCCCCTGGGGGAGTTTCTCTTCGATTCCCATCGCTAATCCCAGTCCAATCCGCCGCGGCGCCACTCGTAGGCGTAGGCCACGAACAGCGCTCCGATGAACATGACGACGGCCCAGAATCCGAAGATGCCGAGCACGTCGTGGTGGACCGCCCACGGCACCAGGAAGATGATCTCGATGTCGAAGACGATGAACAGCATCGCCGTCAGGTAGAACTTCACCGGGAACTTGGTCGCGCCGGCGCTGGTGGGGGCGGGTTCGATGCCGCATTCGTAGGGGTCGGACTTCGCGCGGTTGCGCCTCATGGGGCCTGCGATGCGCGAGGCGACGACCGAGACGATCGCGAATCCGAGTCCGATCGCGAACATGATGACGACCGGTACGTAGACTTCCATCGTCAGGACCTCCTTCCGGTTGCGGGCGTGGCGTACCGCAGTCCGTTGACGACTCGGTCGGCGAGGTCGCCGCCGGGCGTGTCGGTGAGGTTCGCCAGCAGTTTCAGCACGATGCGCATGAGCGCGGGGCTCTTGAGCCCGTATCGGGTGCACAGTCTCATGACGTCGGGGCGTCCGATGAGGTGGACGAACACCTCGCCCATGCGGTAGTAGGAGCCGAGGTGGGCGGCCATGCGTTCGGGGTAGCGGCGCAGTTCGGCCTCGCGGGCCGGGCTGCTGGGTCGGCGCAGCGCCGCGGCGGCGGTGCGGGCCGCGATCTCGGCCGATTCGATGGCGTAGGCGATGCCTTCGCCGTTGAAGGGGTTGACCATGCCGCCGGAGTCGCCCACGAGCATCAGGCCGCGGCTGTAGTGCGGGACGCGGTTGAATCCCATGGGGAGCGCGGCGCCGCGGACGGGGCCGTCGGCGGCGGATTCGTCGCGCAGGCCCCACGCTTCGGGGGTGGCCGCGAGCCAGTCGCGCAGCAGGGCTCGGTAGTTGGTCTTGCCGTAGCCGGCCGAGGAGTTGAGGACGCCGAGTCCGACGTTGACGCGGCCGTCGCCGAGGCCGAAGATCCAGCCGTAGCCGGGCTGGAGGACGTCGGGCTGGTCGGCGGTGCGCAGGGCCAGCCACGATTCGAGGTAGTCGTCGTCGTGCTTGAGCGGCGACTTGTAGTACTGGCGGACGGCCACGCCCATGGGGCGGGACGGGTCGCGTTTGATGCCCAGTGACAGCGCCAGTCGCCCCGAGACGCCGTCGGCGGCGATGACGAGGGGGGCGCGGTAGCTGACGGTGGCGCCCTCGCGGGTGGCGGTGACGCCGCGGACTCTGCCGGCGAGGTCGAATTCGGGGGCGGTGACCTGGACGCCGGTCTCGAGGGCGGCGCCGGCTGCGACGGCGCGCTCGGCCAGGAGCTGGTCGAAGTCGGCCCTGGTGCGGGTGAGCCCGTAGTCCGGGAAGCGCTGGAGGGTGGGCCAGTCGAGTTCGAGGACGGTCTCGTCGGCGACCACGCGCAGTCCGCGGTTGCGGGTCCAGCCGGCTTCGGGGGAGGTGTCGACGCCCATCTTGAGCAGTCCGGCCACGGCTCGGGGGGTGAGGCCGTCGCCGCAGACCTTCTCGCGGGGGAAGGCGGTCTTCTCCAGCAGCAGCACGTCCAGGCCGCGGCTGGCGAGGTGGTAGGCCGCGGCTGAACCACCGGGTCCCGCGCCGACGACGATGACGTCGGCGTCGGGCGTCGGATGCGTGGTCACAGGCGTCCTCTCAGGCGTCGAGGCAGTGATCATACTTACGAGCCACGTGCTTGTGAAGCTCTTCACAAGCGCTTCGGGAGCAGTCTAGAACTCCGATATCCCCCGCCTGTCACTTAGGCCTGCCTAACTTAGCGTTACAGGAGGTCACACCTAGTACTGCTGTATGCCTATGTCACCGGTGGCGCCGATTTGCCGGCGATGGGCGTCACCGCCTCGGGGCGGTGATGAAAGCGACATTGGTCAGACCACGCCACACGAGCATGAACGAAGCACTCTCGCATCGCCGTGGGAGCGCTACAGGACGGTGGCGAGGACCACATTGGTTCAAATTTGAACTTTCTCGAGAGCCGGGTTAGTGTCGAGGCGACATAGTTCAAATCTGAACCAACCCGTAGTCCGCGGCGGCTCGGGCCGCCGTCCCGATACAGGTAACTGAGGTACTGACATGGCAATCAACGCTGTCGAACCGGTCAAGGTCGCGGTCGTCTACTACTCGGCCACCGGCAATGTCACCAAGCTCGCCCGGCAGATCGCCGAGGCCGCCGAGAAGGCCGGCGCCGAGGTGCGGCTGCGCCGCGCCGCCGAGCTGGCCCCGCGCGAGGCGATCGACGCCAACCCGGCCTGGGCGGCCAACGTCGAGGACACCGCCGACATCGAGGTGGCCACGGGCGACGACATCGTGTGGGCCGACGCGGTCCTGATGGGCTCGCCGACCCGCTACGGCAACATCGCCTCGCAGCTCAAGCAGTTCATCGACACCCTCGGCCCGCTGTGGTTCCAGGGGCTGCTGGCCGACAAGGTCTACTCGGGCTTCACCGCCACCTCCGGCAAGCACGGCGGCAACGAGTCGACGCTGCTGGCGCTCTACAACTCGTTCCACCACTTCGGCGGCATCGTCGTGGCCCCCGGCTACGCGAACGAGGCCCTGTTCGCCAACGCCTCCCCGTACGGGGTGGCGCACTTCGGCGACGGGCCGATCGACGAGGTCACCCTCACCGCCGCGACCGCGCAGACCGAGCGCGTGGTGGCCACGGCCGAGGCCCTGAAGGCCGGCCGCGCCGCCACGGTCGCCTGAGCGCGCTCCGTACGAACTCCGGCCCGGCAGATCCTATAGGATATAGGAAATATCCTATAGGATCTGCCGGGCCGGTTCGTTTCAGGCCGGTTCGTTTCAGGTCGGTTCGCCTCAGGACTTGAGGCGCTCGACCAGGCGCTTGGCGATCGCGCCGAGTTGGGCGACCTCGGTGTCGTCGAGTTCGTCGAAGACCACCTCGCGAACCAGCCGCACGTGCCCGGGTGCGGCCTCGGCGAGGCGGTCGCGGCCGCCGGCGGTGAGCTTGGCGAGGGTGCTGCGCCCGTCGGTGGGGCAGGCGAAGCGCTCGATGAGACCGGCCTCCTCGAGCCGCCGGGCCACGTGGGAGAGCCGCGAGAGCGAGCCGTTGCACAGGTAGGCCAGGTCGCTCATCCGCATGGTGTGATCTTCGGCTCGCTCCAGGGCGGCCAGGACGCCGTACTCGAAGTGGCTGAGCCCCGAGTCCCGTCGCAGCTGGTCGTCGAGCGCAGCCGGCAACCGCATGACCAGGCCGATGAGCGCCAGCCAGGTCGCCATCTCGCCCTCGTCCAGCCAGGGTGCCTCATCACTCATTGCACCAGCTTAACTTCGCTGGTTGCGGCCGTGGCGATTCCGAGCCAGAATAATTGAACCTTCAACTAACGGGAGTGGCCATGTCCACAGTGCCGGGAGGGGCGTTCGACGCCTTCCTCGAGACCACCGCGCCGCGCACCGCCGAGCGGTCCGACTGGACTCCCGGCGACGACCCGCTGCCGGCGCTCTACCTCAGCCACGGCGCTCCGCCGCTGTTCGACGAGCCGGAGTGGATCGACCGGCTCTTCGCCTGGGCCCAGCGCCTGCCGAGGCCGCGCGGAATCCTCATCGTCTCGGCCCACTGGGAGTCGGCGCCGCTCATGCTGTCGGCTAGCGCGCCGGCCACGCCGCTGGTGTACGACTTCGGCGGCTTCGCGGCCCGCTACTACTCGATGCGCTACGAGACCCCGGACGCGACCGCGATGGCCGATCGGGTGGCCTCGGCCATGCCCGACGACGAGCCGATCCACCGGCACGCCTCGCGCGGGCTCGACCACGGCGCGTGGGTGCCGCTCAAGGTGATGTACCCCGACGCCGACGTCCCGGTGCTGCAGTTGTCGATCCCGACGCACGACCCCGACCGCTTGATGGCGATCGGCGCGCGGTTGCGGCCGCTGCGGGAGGAGGGGTACCTGGTGATCGGCTCGGGCTTCATGACGCACGGGCTGCCGTTCGTGGACTTCACCCGTCCCGAGCACGTGCCTGCCTGGTCGTCGGACTTCGACCTGTGGGCGGCCGAGGCGCTCGAGCGGGGCGATGTGGAGACCCTCGCCCGCTACCGCTCGCAGGCCCCGGGGATGCCGTACGCGCATCCGACGGTGGACCACTACATCCCGCTGTTCGTGACCTACGGGGCGGCCTCGGCGGCCGAGCAGCCGGCCGAGACGGTCATCGACGGCTACTGGTTCGGTATGGCCCGGCGGTCGTTCCAGCTCGCCTGACGGCGCGGACGACTCAAGCGTAGATGTCGGCCGGTTCGAGCAGGACCAGCCGCTCGTCGTCATTCGCGTGCCTGCGCAGGCGGTCGGTGAACCCGGCTAGGGAGCACAGGTAGCGCAGGGGCCGGTCGGCCACCCGATCAATGTGCGGGGTCAGCCGGTCCATGAGATTGAGCTCGTCGAAGTCGACTCGCCTTGATGTCCACTTGCACATGCCGACGACGACAGCTCGCTGATCATGGTCGACGCCCACGATGTCGATCTCGCGCACTTCGGTGCGACGTCCCTCGCCGGTCGGCACGTTGCCCCACCATCTGCCGACCCTCGATATGCCGTGGGCATTGAACTGCACGTGCTCCCGGCAGACTTCCTCCCAAGCCTCGGAGACGAAATGGTCCAACTGCGGCAGCACCCTCTCGTTCACATGGGTTCTCGCCAGGGATGCGGTTCGGGTCTGTGACCGGTCGCCCTCGATGAACCTGAAGTGGAATCGGAGGAACGGGTCGGCGATGCGGTAGGCGGTCTTCTTGCTCCTCACGGGCGCGGTGACCGGCCGCAGCTGCTCCACCAGGCCGAGTCGCTCGAGCACTTGCAGGGTCTTGAGCACCTGCGGCGGTTCGAGACCGGTCCGGTCTGCGATGGTGGTGTTGCGGTGGTGCCCGGAGGCGATCGCCGTGAGCACGGCCATGTGGTTGCCCGGGTTCGCGATCGACTGCCGCAGCATCAACTCGGCCTCGTCATGGAGGAGACCGGTGGGGCTGACGACCTCGTGCAGGAGGTGCTCGGCGATCGGTGCGGTGTCGTCGAACCGCTCCAGGTAGTAGGGAATGCCGCCGCAGACGGAGAATGCTCGGACCCGGTCGTCGGGCGAATACCCCGGATGGAAGACCGCGGCATCTCTGGCCAGGAAGGGCAGGACCTTCAGCTGCCCTGTCCGCCGGCCGTACATGGTCCCCGCCAGGACCTCTTCCTCGAAGAACGAGACTTCGCTTCCGGCGACGACGAAGGTGATGGGCAGGTGCCTGGCGGTTTCACGCCACCAGACGTTGATCCGCCCCTCCAGGCCCCGGTGTTGTCGGGCGAGGAACTGGAATTCGTCGAATACCACGAGCGAGGGTTGGGAGCGGGCGAAGTCCCCGATCGCCCGGAGGACCTGGTCCCAGTCGGTGAAAGGGCGGTCGGCGAAGCCTTCGTCGCCGGTGGCGACGGCCATCTGCCTGCTCAGTGCCCGCAGCTGATCCATCGGCGCGGTCGGCGATGCCTCGTAGTAGAGCGCCCGGCGCCCCTTGGCGAGACGCGTGAGGAGCTCGGTCTTGCCGACCCGGCGACGACCGTAGACCACGAGCAGGTCGGCGTTGTCGCTGTTCAAACGCGATCGCAGCAGTTCCAGCTCGGAGGCGCGGTTCAGGAATGCCATCACCGGATCATACCCCAATCATTGTCCGGACACGGATAATCCTGCGCAGGATTATCCGTGTCCGGACAATATTCGGTTCGCTATTTGAAGCCGCGGTGCAGGGCGACGGCACCGCCGGCGAGGTTGCGCCAGGCGACTTTGCGGAAGCCGGCGGCGACGATCCGGTCGGCGAAGCCGGCCTGGTCGGGCCAGTCCATGACCGATTCGGACAGGTAGCGGTAGGCCTCGGGGTCGGAGCCGACGCGGGCGGCCACGCGGGGCAGCACGTGTTTGACGAAGGCGCCGTGGGCGGCTCGGTAGGGCCGCCAGGTGGGGTGGGAGACCTCGCAGATGACGAGCCGGCCGCCGGGTTGGAGGACGCGGAGGATCTCGGCCAGGCAGGCGTCGAGGTCGGCGACGTTGCGGATGAAGAACGAGCCGGTGACGGCGTTGAAGGAGCCGTCGTCGAACGGCAGGTGGAGCGCGTCGGCGGCCACGAGCGGGACTTGGCGGTCGGCGTGTTCGCGCAGCATCCCCAGCGACAGGTCGGCGCCGATGACGTCGGCGCCGGATTTGGCCAGCTCGACGGTGGACACGCCGGTGCCGGCGCCGAGGTCGAGGCAGCGCTCGCCGGGTTGGAGGCTGAGGGCCTCGCGGGTCGCGCGGCGCCAGCGCCTGTCCTGACCGGCGACCATGACGGTGTTGGTGCGGTCGTAGCGCGGGGCGACGCGGTCGAACATCGCGGCGATGCGACCGGGTTCCTTACGCGGGGTGTTCGGCTGGTTCGGCTGGCTCACCCGCTCAGCCTCGCACACCGGGATAGGGAAATCCGCCGGAGCCCTGGGGGGAGTGGGCCCCGGCGGATCAAGGGGTTAGCGGGCGCGCGAGCTGGACCCGCGTCACATGCGGGCCTGAGGGTGCGGGTAGGTAAGGAAGGCCGCGTGTTCGCCCGGCAATGAAGCTTCTCGCGACGGGCGGGCTTGGGAGGCAAAGCGAGGCGCCGGTGTTCGGATGGTCGTCATGGTCGCCTCTCCTCCCGTGCGCCGTCTGCCGGACCGGACGCCCGCCTCGTTCGGCGGGCCGTGGGGGCCCCGCGAATGCGGCGTGCGCTACATCGACCACCCTGACGCATGACAGGTTGTGATGTCGATCTATGAAACCGAACCGTTATCGCACGTAACCCAAGCGATAACTAGCGCGTGTGCGCTGTCACATTACGTTGTTCGGAAGGCCGGTTCCGCCGTTCCGTCCGGCGGTGTCCGATTCGGACCCTGATGGCGGGGCGCGCGTGCACACACCGACGCGCGCCCCGCCTTCTCCAGGGGATAAGGGGGATCGCTCGCGGTCCCCCGACCGAGTCAAGCTCTGGGGCGTTCACAGCTTCCCGGACGCGTCGCCCGGGGCGCAAGCACCGTGACCGAACCGTTATGGAGTGATCAGTCGGCCTTTCACGACGGTGGCCTTGCAGTGGCCGGCGGCTTCGGAGACGAGCGCGGCGTACGGATTGGCGTCGGTGTCGACGTCGAACACGGCCAGGTCGGCGCGGGCGCCGACGGTGATGGCGCCGATATCGCTGCGGCCGAGGGCTTTGGCGCCGCCTTCGGTGGCGGCGCGGACGAGCCATTCGTTGAGGCCGTCGCCGTCGTCGCCTTGGGCGAGCGCCATTTTGCGCAGCAGCGGCCATTCGGCGGCGACGTCGAGGTCGGGGGCGGAGGCGCGCGAGTCGGTGCCGATGGCGACGGGGTTGCCTTCGCGCCGGTGGGCGGCGACGGGCGCTTCGCCGGTGTCGAGCCGGGCATTGGAGCGGGCACAGAGGGCCACGGCGGTGCCTTGTTCGCGCAGGAGCGCGCGGTCGGCTTCGTCGAGGTGGACGCCGTGGGCGACGTGGGAGTTCGGTCCGAGCCAGTTCACTTTGGCCATCTGCTGGGCCGGGGAGCGGCCGCAGCCGCCTTGGGCGAGTTCGAGGTCGAGTCCGATGCGGCGGTTCATGAACGCGAACGGCCCGGCGCCGCGGCGGACGAACATGTCCTCGTGGGTGGTCTCGGCCAGGTGCGGGTGGAGGCGGAGGTCGAGGGTGCGGGCGAGTTCGGCGAGGCTCTTGGCGACGCCGGTGCCGAGGGAGTAGAGGGTGTGGGGGCTGATGCCGATGGCGAGGTCGGAGTTGTTGATCGCGCGGGAGTCGGTGACGACTTCGCGCCAGGCGTTGCGGCGTTCCTCCCAGGAGGCGTCGTCGATGAAGCAGGCCTCCCAGTAGGCGACGCCGGCGAGGTCTGAGGCGAGGAGCGGCTCGAAGGCGGCTGAGGGGGTGACGACGTCGGCGACGGCGGTGACGCCGTGGGCGAGGGACTGCTCGATGCCGGCTCGGGTGTGGGCCTTCCACTCCTGGTCAGTGGTGTCGGGGTTGCGGCGTGGGAATTCCTGGATCCATTCGAAGAATTCCTTCTCGTTGTCGTGCATGTCGGCGAAGCCGGTGTAGCACAGGTGGGTGTGGGCGTTGACCAGGCCGGGGGTCATGACGCCGCTGAAGGCGGTGGTCTCGGCCGCGTCGGGGGCGTCGGCGGCGGGGCCGACGTAGGCGATGCGCCCGTCCTCGACCCCGACCGCGCCGTCGCGTACCGGTTCTCCCGCTATGGTGACCACTACGGGGGCGGTGTAGATGTGCATGGCCCGAGCTTACTCAGCGTCGGCGTCAGCGGCCTGCAGCGCCTGGTAGGCGGGCAGGATGACGTCCTGGATGTACTTGTTGCGTTCGGGGAAGGGCAGGAACGCGGCTTTCATGGCGTTGAGGGTGCACCGCCGGATCTCGTTCCAGCCCCAGCCGAAGGTCTCGGACAGCAGCTGGAATTCGCGGGAGGTGCTGGTGCGGCTCATGAGCCGGTTGTCGTTGTTGACCGTGACGCGGAAGCCGAGGTCGTAGAGCGGCCCGATGGGGTGGGTCTCTATGGATTCGGCGCCTTCGGTCTGCAGGTTCGAGGACGGGCAGATCTCCAGGGCGATGCGCCTGTCGCGGATGTAGGCGGCGAGGGGCCCGAGTTTCGGTTCGGCTCCGGTGAGGTCGATGTCCTCGGTGAGGCGGATGCCGTGGCCCAGGCGCTGGGCGCCGCACCATTGGACGGCCTGCCAGATGGAGGGCAGTCCGTAGGACTCTCCGGCGTGGATGGTGAAGGGCATCGATTCGCGCCGGAGGTGTTCGAAGGCGTCGAGGTGGCGGGCGGGCGGGTTGCCGATCTCGCCGCCGGCGATGTCGAAGCCGACCACGCCGCGGTCGCGGTAGCGGACGGCGAGTTCGGCGATCTCGCGGACGCGGTCGCCGTGGCGCATGCCGCACAGGATGAGTCCGACCTTGATGGGGTGTCCGGCCGCTTCGGCGGCGCGGGATCCGGCTTCGAAGCCCGCGAGGCTGGCTTCGACGACCGCTTCGAGGCTGAGTCCGGCGCGCTGCTGCTGTTCGGGGGCGTAGCGGACTTCGGCGTAGACGACGCCGTCGGCGGCGAGGTCTTCGGCGGACTCGGCGGCGATGCGGTGCATGGCCTCGGCGGTCTGGGTGACGGCGATGGTGTGCTCGAAGGTCTCGAGGTAGCGCTCGAGGGTGCCGGAGTCGGCCGCGGCGAAGAACCAGTCGGCCAGGGCCTCGGGGGTGTCGGCGGGGAGCGCGTGTCCGGCCTGGTCGGCGAGTTCGATGATCGTCTCGGGGCGCAGGCCGCCGTCGAGGTGCTCGTGGAGCACGACCTTGGGGGCCGAGCGGATCTGGTCGCGGGTCAGCGGCGTCGGATTCATCCCACGAATGTTAGTGGCATTCGTTCGCGTGGCCGCCTCAGAGGCGGTCGCCGGATCGCGGAGGCCACTCGGTTCAGAAACGGCGCGTCGACACCCGGAGTCTTTCGAGTTGCAGACCCGGGCCGCTTACGGTCATGGCGTCAGAGACGGACCTGGTCCCACTCCACGGGCCGCTCGTCGGCGAAGACCACGGCCCATTCGAGGGCCCAGCGCCGGTGCCACACGAGATTGTCGTCGATGCCGCGCGGCAGCGGCCGGCCGGCGCGGCGGGCCTGGTCGCAGACCCAGTCGAGGCAGTAGTAGAGGTCGAGCATCTCGGCGACGACGCCGGCGTCGCGGCTGGGTGTGAGCTGGCGGTCCCGCCAGTCGGCGAAGGTCTCGGGGCGGCGCAGGTCGGGCAGCAGCTCGGGCAGTTCCTCGGAGCAGGCGGTGCCCGGGTCGAGGTGGTCGACCAGCCCCAGCAGCCAGGAGACGGTGTAGAGGCTCTCGAGCTGGTCGGCGTAGCGGGCGCGTTCGCCTCTGCCGCAGGCGATGAAGCCCCACTCGTCGGGGGTGAGCTGGTCGAGGACGTGGGCGTCGAGCAGCCAGCGCATGGCGAGCTCTTCGGGCATGTCGAACACGCGGGCCTGGACGATGTTGAGGATCGCGGCGCGGGCCTCGATCTGGATTCGGGGCCGCAGCCGGGGCAGTTGGCCACCGGGGAAGGGGAGCGGGAACTGCTCGGGCGGCGCCGGTATGCCCAAGGCACCGAGACCGTCCACTGTACGCACTCTTACGCTGCGCGGGTCCGAGATCAGGGACGGCATATGGGCTCCCTACCACTGGGGGTTCACCTGACGGGGCGGTCACATAACGCGAAGGGTAGTTGCGAATGACTGTAGCGTCCGACACACACCCGAGTCAATCGACCCCTGCCCGAAATCCACTCCTCACAAAAGGGGCGATGCAACGGTTACGCAGGAATTTCACCCGCGAGTCGGCACGAGTCCCCTGTGGTCGCACCACGACCGTCGGGTACAAATGTCCGGTGAACACCTCCCGCCTCATCGCCGACAGATACGAACTCGACCGGCCCGTCGGGGCCGGCGGCATGGGGCGCGTGTGGCAGGGCACCGACCGGCGGCTCGACCGCGAAGTCGCCGTGAAAGTCGTCAAACCCGACCTCCTCGACGGCCCCGAACGGGAAGATGCCATAGCGCGGTTCCGCCGCGAAGCGAAAGTCACCGCCCGGATCTCCCACCCCGGAGTGCCCGCCATCTTCGACGCCGGACTCGAACCCGGCACCGACGAACTCTACCTGGTCATGGAGTACCTGCCCGGACTCAGCCTGCGAGACCTGCTCGACGAGACCGGGGCGCTGCCGACCGACTGGGCCACCGCCATCGGCGCCCAACTCGCCTCCATCCTCGCCGCCGCCCACACGCGCCAAGTGATCCACCGCGACCTCAAGCCCGCCAACATCATCATCGGTCTCGAAGGGCTGGTCAAAGTCGTCGACTTCGGCATCGCGGCGGTCCTGGAGACCGACGCCTCCCGCCTGACCGCCACCGGCGACAAACCCGGCACCCTCAACTACATGGCGCCCGAACAGATCCGGGCCCAGCCCCCCGGACCGGCCACCGACCTGTACGCGCTCGGCGCCCTGCTGTTCGAGACGACCACCGGCGAGCGGCTGTTCGCCCGCCGCGGCAGCGCCTACGAGGTGCAGACCGCGCACTTGAGCGAGCGCCCCGACCCGGTGCGGCGGCTCCGCCCCGACGTGCCGGCCCGACTCGACTCACTGGTCGAACGACTGCTGCGCAAGGACCCCGACGAACGCCCCGCCGACGCCGCCGAGGTCTACCTCGAACTGACCGCGATCCTCACCGCCCTCCCCCCGTCCGGGACGCCGGCACGCGACTGCGGCGACCCCACCTGGGTGTTCCGCGCGACCCTCGCGCCGCCGTCGGTCGCGGGCGAAGCCGCCGCCCGCGCCCACTCGGTCCCCGCATCGCCGCCGCGGACCGCCGAGCGCCTCGACGAAGCCGAGCGGACCTTCCGGCACGGCGACGCGGCCGGGGCGCTGCGGGCCTTCCGCGCGCTGGCGGCCGACTTCGAGTCCGCCGACCCGGCCCGCGCCCTGCACTGCCAGGTCCGCTCCGCGCAGTGCCTGGCGGCGCTGGGGAACACCGCATCGGCCCTGGCCGGTCTCGGCAGCGTGATCGAGCGGCAGCGGCACCTGCTCGGCGAGGGCGACCGGTGCACACTGCGCAGCCGCCGCATCGCGGTCGACATGCTGGCCTCACTCGGCCAAGGAGCCGAGGCGTACCGGTCGCTGGCCTCGCTGGTCGCGGACATGGCGGACGCGCTGGGCCCGGGCGATCCCGATACGGTCGAGGCCGAACGGCTGCTGCGGGCCTGGTCCGTTCCGCCCCAGGCGGGCCCGAGCCGGCCGGTGAACCCCCTACCCAGCGCTGGGAGTCCCCTTTAGATGACCGTCCCAGGTTCCCCGGTCCCCGGGACCGACCGGATGCGGCCCGCGGCTACCGTCGGCACCGTGCTGTGGGCGCTGCTGCCGCTGCTCACCTGCGGTCTCGGCGCTCCGATCGCGTTCGGCGTGGCCCTCGCCAAGCACCGCGCGACCTCGACGCTGCTCGGCCTGATCGGCTACAGCGCCGCGTTCCTGGTCTCGTTCGCTCTCATGGGGACCTACGGGGAGCAGGCGCCGCTGTGGGCCGACGCGGTCGCACTGCCGTGCCTGCTGGTCGCCTCGGTCGCGGCCACGGGGCACCTGTTCCTCATCCGGACGGCCGTGTGGGCGCCGACGGCTGCGCGCTCGCCGGGGCCGCCGAGCGGAGCCGAGGAGGTCAACCGGGCGCGGCAGCTGCGCTACCAGGCGCGTCAGATGGCCGCGGCCGATCCCATGCTGGCCAAGCGGCTCGGCATCGGGCGGCCGGACGTGCCGCGCCGGTTCGACGACGGCGGCCTGGTCGACGTCAACCACGCCCCGACCGGGGTGCTGCGGACCCTGCCGGGGGTGACCGAGGCGAGCGCGCGCCAGATCCGCGAGCGCGTGGAGCGGACGGGTCCGTTCACGAGCCTGGGCGAGGTGATGCTGGTGGTCGACATCAGTCCGAGCTTCGAGTACCACCTGCGGGAGTACGTGGTGTTCATACCGTGACGGGCCGGCGCGGTCGGGCCCTGTCATGCGGCGGCGGGGGTGGGGGCGCGGGTTCCGCCCGGACCGCGCCCCCACGTCGGCGTGCCGGTCAGGCGATCTGAACGTAGTACTTGTCGCCGTCGAGGGAGAAGAGGTCCTCGATGTAGACGAGGGCGCCGTCGGCGGCGTCGGAGGGGATCTCGGCGCAGGAGGCGCCGGAGGCGCTGCCGCCGCCCGAGACGTCGGGGGCGTCGATGAGGTCGCCGGGGACGACGTTGAGGCACTCGGAGTAGAAGGTGTTGTCGGCGTAGACGCCGACGGTGACGTCGAGCCAGAGGGTGCCGGTCTCGTCGCCGTTGTAGGTGCCTTCGATGGTGTACATCGCCTGCTGGAAGCCGTCGGCCGGGGGTTCGTTGAACTCGTTCTCGGCGAGGATCGTCTCCGTGGCGTCGAGTTCGACGTCGGTGACGGTGATGGTCCAGTCGCCGACCTCGACGGCGCTGCCGGCGGGGAGGGGCGCGTCGGGGCTGGTGCCGTCGCCGGCGGCCTCGCTCGCCTCGGTCTCTTCGGCGCCTTCGTCTTCGGCGACCGCCGCGGCGTCGGTGTCCTCGCCCGAGGAGTCGCTGTCGGCCTCGCCGCCGCAGGCGGCCAGGCCGGTGAGGCCGAACAGGCCGATCGCGCCGACGGCGAGGACCTTCTTGAGTTCCACGTTCATGGCAGAACCTTTCGTGTTGACACTTTCACTTCATCATTGCTGTGAACTTACTTCACGAGCATAGTAGGCTGTGTCAAACCTCAGCAACGCGAGGTGGGTTACGATTCGATAAAAGCCGACCGGGGAGCCGCATGACCGCCGACGAGACCATCACCCTCACCGACCTCGCCCGCCTCGCCGGCGTCGGCCGCAACGCCGTCAGCAACTGGCGCAGAAGAGAACCCGACTTCCCCCGACCCGTCGACGACCGCGCCCGCCGTCCCCGCTTCCGACTCTCCGACATCGAGCGATGGGCCGCCCAGCACGGCCGCGAACTCCACCTCACCCCCGCCGACCGCATCTGGTTCACCCTCCACAACGACCACACCACCCCCGACCGCGCCCTCGCCGCCATCGCCGCCGCCCTCGCCGGCGACGACACCGACCTCCAGGCCCGACTCGACGAACTCCACCACCACCGCGCCGACCTGTTCGAGTTCTTCATCGAACGCGCCCGCGAAGCCGCCGGCACCGGCCCCGCACCAGGACTGGCCGCCCTCACCGACACCGCCGCCGCCTGCGCGCCCACCGACCGGCCCCTCACCGTCCACGACCCCGCCTGCGACGACGGCGACCTCCTCGCCGGCCTCGCCCGCACCCTCCCCCACCTCGCCGCGCTCACCGGCCGCGACCTCGCCACCACCCGAACCGACATCTGCCGCCAACGCCTCCGCCTCCTCCGCCCCGACGCCCGCGTCCACATCGAACCCGGCGACTCGCTCCTCACCCCGCTCCCGCCCGACCGCTACGACCTCGTCGTCTGCGACCCGCCGTTCAACGTCAAAGACTGGGGCCACGAACACCTCCCCGCCGGCGACGACCCCCGCCTCGCCTACGGCACACCCCCGCGCACCGAACCCGAACTCGCCTGGGCCCTCCACTGCCTCGCCCTACTCGCCCCCGGCGGCGTCGCCGTCGTCCGCATGCCCGCCATGGTCGCCCACCGCCGATCCGGCCGACGCATCCGCTCCGAACTCCTCCGCTGGGGCGCCCTGCGCGCCGTCGTCGACCACCCCGACACCAAAGCCCACATCTGGGTCCTCACCCCCCGCAGCGACAGCAGCCGCCTCCTGGTCTCCACCGGACACGACTTCGCGGACGCCTGGCACGAACTCGACACCGACCCCGAGACCGACCTGACCGGCCCCCACTCGGCCGCCGTCCCCCTCATGCGCCTGTGGGACGAAGACGTCGACATCTCCCCCGCCGTCTACCTCGCCACCCCCGACACCAGCGCCGACGAACTCGCCCGCGCCACCGACCGACTCAGCCGCCTCATCGACACCACCCGCACCCCGCTGCCCCGCTTCAGCCCCGGCCCCACCGGCGCCGCACCCGAAACCAGCCTCGCCGACCTCGAACGCGACGGCCACATCGACCTCAACCCCGGCCCCGCCAGCGGCGAAGGCGTCACCATCGACCCCGTCGGCGCCCCCGCCGTCCGACTCGGACCCCTCCACACCGCCACCGATACACAATGGACCATCGCCTGCGACGACACCCTCGACCCCGCCTGGCTCGCCGCCGCCCTCGCCGCCCGCCTCCCGGCCACCCCCAAACGCACCGCCACCGGCGCCAAACGCCGCATCCTCGCCGTCAAAGTCCCCCGCCTGAGCCTCGACGAACAACGCCGACGCGGCCGCGCCTACGCGGCACTGCTGCAACTGCGCGACCGCCTCGAAGACGCCCGCGACCAGGCCGCGGCACTCGCCGACGAAGCCGCGGGCGGCCTCGTCACCGGCACCATCACAGTGGACGAATGAGCCCGCGCACCGAACCGACGCAGCACGACCCAAAGTAAACGGATCTTCCGTACACTGGCCGGCAGAAACACTACATCGGACCAATGCCCACGCATGACCCGATATCCGGCTACTGTAAGGAAATCCTGTGAAACCACCCTCGCTACGCCTCGCCGCGGCCGCATCGGCGGCGGCGCTGGTGGCCACATTGGTCGCCGCCGCCCCGGCCGCGGCCCACCGCGAACACCACCGCGGCATCGACTGGGAGCCCTGTCCCGAGCTCGAGGCCGGGCAGGAGGTCGACTGCGCGACCATCGAAGTGCCCCTGGACTACCGCCGGCCATGGGGCGAGAAGATCGAGATCGGACTGGCGCGGCGCCAGGCCGGCGACACCGACCGGCGGATCGGCACGATCCTGATGGACCCCGGCGGGCCCGGCGGCTCCGGCGTGGCGACCGTCAGGCAGGGCAACCCCCTCTCGCCCGAAGCGGCCGAGCGGTTCGACATCGTCGGCTTCGACCCGCGCGGCATCAACACCAGCACCCACGTCGAATGCGGCGAGGACGCGCTCACAGCGGTGTTCTCGATCGGCGTCCCGACCGACCACCGGTCGTTCGAGGCGCTCGAGGAGGCCAACGCGGACCTGACCGCCGACTGCCGCGAGAGGACCGGCCGCCTG
Organism: Glycomyces halotolerans; assembly: GCF_054779575.1. Lineage (NCBI taxonomy): Bacteria > Bacillati > Actinomycetota > Actinomycetes > Glycomycetales > Glycomycetaceae > Glycomyces > Glycomyces halotolerans. Next base: position 96,399 of record NZ_BAAGXZ010000005.1, on the reverse strand, counting down.
TTCGACCACGTCGACAACCGCCACACCGTCCTCGACATGGAGCGGATCCGCCGCGCGCTGGGCGAGGGCCGGCTCAACTACCTCGGCTACTCCTACGGCACCCTCATGGGCCAGCAGTACGCCGAGGTCTACCCCTGGCACATCCGGACCATGGTCCTGGACGGCAACATGGACCACAGCATCGGCTCGACATGGGAGTTCATGAGCGCCGAGACCGCCGCGTTCGAGCGGAACTTCCTCGACTTCGCCGCCTGGTGCGACGGCGAGCCCGACTGCGCCCTCCACGACGACGGCGTCCAGGCCGTCTACGGCGAGTTGAAGGCCGCCGCGCGCGCCGGCGAACTGGACTTCCCCGGCACCGACGAGGCGATGGGCTTCTACGACCTGTCGGTGATGGCCTTCGACGCGAACTTCCCGCAGTACTGGCCGGACCTGGCCGAGTTCCTCGTGGCGCTGCGCGACGGCGAGCCGTACCCCGGGCCGCTGCGGTTCGCCGAATCGGGCGTCGAGTACCCGGCCTATCCGATGTGGTGCCAGGACTGGGGCTTCGACATCGCCGACTTCGGCGAGTTCGAGCAGCTCACCGGCAGGCTCAGCCAGACGTACCCGAACGTGGAGTGGACGCCGTACAACGAGTACGCGCTCCAGTGCGTCGGCTCAGGGATCGAGCACACCAACCCCCGCGACGAGCTCGACGTCGACTGGGCGCCGCCGCTGGTGTTCATCGGCAACGAGCACGACTACGCCACCGTCTACGACTGGACGCTGACGGCGGCCCGGCAGGCCGACGGTCACCTGATCACCTACGAGGGCTACTGGCACACCGCCTACAGCGGCGTCTCCGACTGCGTGGACGAGGCCGTCGACGCCTACTTCATCGACCGCCGGATCCCCAAGGAGGGCCTGAGCTGCCCGAACCAGGACTTCCCCGGCCCGTCGCCGCTCTCCGAGCGACGCGGACCGGCCCTGCCGGGGCCGTTCTAGACCCGAAAGAGCGGTGCGGCGGCCGGACTCGGCCCGCCGCACCGCGATAGGTCCGCTGACGGAGCCGCCGACAGGATTCGAACCCGCAACCTGCCGCTTACAAGGCGGCTGCTCTGCCAGTTAAAGCTACGGCGGCCGGTCGGCGCCGCCCCTGGCGCCGAGCCTCCACGATTGTACTCGACCGGGCGCTCATCGCCGTCGCCCCCGGATCGGCGTCGCAGGCGCGCGGTCGGGGTCGGGCTCGCCCGGCCTCACCGCTCGCGAAAGGTGAAGATCTGCATGCCGTCCTCCATGTGGCAGGCCAGGAAGTCGGCCGAGGCGCTGCAGCCGTAGGTCTCGAGGGTGTCGCGCACCAAGGTGCGCTTGCCGTCCTCGGCGCCGAGGCCGACGACCGAACCGGAGACCAGCCCGTATTCGTTGCCGGTCGGGTAGTCGAGGGCGCTGCCGCCGTCGACGGCGACGAACGACTCCGGGTGCACCGGTCCGACCGTCTCGAAGTCGCGGTCGTACAGCTGGCTCTTGACGACGGTGTCGCCTTCGTAGAAGCTCACCATGAGCCGCTCCCCCAGCGGATGCACCGAGCCGTAGCCGGAGCTGTACTCGTCGAAGGTGTGCACGATCGCGCCCTCGTCGATGTCGAAGACCTGGAAGGTCGCGTAATCGTCGGCGTCGACCTGCTTGACGCACACCCGCCCCGCGCCGCAGTCCCACAGGCCCTCGGGCTGCACCTCCTCGCGCACCAGGTCCTCGGCGGTCAGGCGGAGGCCCTGGTCGATGTCGAAGGCGCGGATCTTGTAGCCGGTGCTGTCGGCGATGGTGACGTACACGATGCCGTCGTAGGCGAAGTAGGTGTCGTCGACCGACTCGACCGCGTTCGCGGCCACTTCCTCGCCCGACTCGATGTCGAAGACGTGGACCACCGCGTCGTCGGTGAGCGCCCAGATCCGGCCGTCGCCGACCTGGCCGGCCCGCGGCCGCTTCAGGTCCTCGCTGGTCATGACCGAGCCCCAGTCGTCGATGTCGACGCCCTCCTCGGCATCGCCGACCTCGAAGTCCTGGACGACCTCGCCGGCGCCGTCGTAGACGGTGATGTCATTGCCGCCGATGGCGACCAGGTGGCTGCCGTAGCGGGTCGCCGCGTTCGAGGAGCGGGTCACCGTCCGGCGCAGGTCGCCGTCGTCCCAGTCGAGGAAGTACCAGGCGTACTCGCCGGAGTCGACCGCCTGCGGGACGGCCAGGAGCTCCTCGCCGACCAGGATGTTCGCCAGCCAGCCGTTGCCGTCGAGGACCCGCTTCTCGTCCCACAGCGACTCGCCGGTGGTGTTGTCGACCGCGAGCAGATGCAGCTCCTCGTCGCCGGTCTCGTCGCCGTCGGTGTCGATCGAGTAGGCGAACAGGGTCCGCTCCTCCCACACCCGGATCGCCATCAGATCGCCGGGCAGGTCGTCGGTGCCGTAGCCGATCGGCTCGCCGACGGCGGTCAGGTTCGTGAAGGGCCGCTGCCGGAACGGGTCGGTGAAGTGGTTCCACGCCAGCGGCGCCGCCACGGCGAGGGCCGCTACGGCGGCGATGACCGCGATGACCGTGTTGCGTCTGCGCCGCTTCGCCCGGTCGCGCCCGGGCATGTGCAGCGGCACGGTGCCGTCGGACGCGGGCGCCCGCGGCGGCAGGCTCGCCTGAGTGACCGGCGCGCCGGGCGAGGGGCTCGGCGGCGGCGAGGCCATGGCCGGCGGGGTGACCGGGGCCGGGCCGGCGGTCGCGAGGGCGGCGCCTTCGCTGACGGGCAGTTCGGGCTGCTCGAGCACGGTCGGCGCGATGCCGAGCTGCTCGTGGAGGACCTTGGCGACCAGCGGCATCCGGCTCGAGCCGCCGACGAGGAACAGGCCGGCGAGCTGGGCGGGGCTGCGGCCGGTGAGTCCCACCACGCGAGTGGTCTCGCCGACGGCGCGGGAGAGCAGCGGCCGGGCGAGCTGGTCGAGTTCGCCTCGGGTGAGGTGGAGGGCCTGCTCCATGCCCGGGACGGCCACGGGCGCGACCGAGGAGCGCGAGAGCATCTCCTTCGCACCGCGCACGTCGTTCCACAGTGTCCTGCGGTCGCGCAGTTCGGTGGCGGTGCCGGGCCGCTCGAGCCGTTTCCACAGGTCCGGGTCGCGCTGCCGGACCGTCTCGCCGATGTGGGCGACCAGGGCCGCGTCGAAGTCGAGGCCGCCGAGGTCGGGCAGCCCGCCGTCGGCGAGGACGCCGAAGGAGCCGTCGCCGCGGCGTTCGACGACGGCGATGTCGAGGGTGCCGCCGCCGAAGTCGAACACGGCCAGGGCCTGCCCGGAGTCGATGGGGTGGGCGAGCCGGCTGGTGTAGTAGTGGGCGGCGGCGACCGGTTCGGTGACGATCTGGACCGGTGCGTACCCGGCCTTGGCGGCGGCGTCGTGGAGGGCGGCGCGGCGCTGCTCGCCCCAGGCGGCCGGGCACGTCAGGACCGTCCGGGGCAGGCCGCCGATCGCTTCGACGCACGCGCGGGCGACGGTGGTGAGGATCGCGGCGAACGCGGCGGTCACCTGGATCTCGCGGTCGCCGAGCAGGATCGTGCCGTCGCCGATGCGCTGCTTGGGGTTGGGTTCGAACCGTTCGGGGGCGGTCGGGCCGAGCCGCTCGGCGTCGCGGCCGGTGTGGATGGTCCCGGCCTCGTCGAGGAACACCGCCGAGGGCATGACCGGGGACCCGTCGAACAGGAGCGGGCGGGTCCGGCCGTCGGGCCAGACCACGACCGCGACCGTGTGGGAGGTGCCGAGGTCGACGCTGAGCAGGTATTCGGCGGACATGTGGGTGCGGCTCCGGGGGAACGTGGTCGGTCGGGCGGGTTCGGGTGCCCTCACATTATTGGGTGCGGTCTAACGGCGCTGCCGCTGGACCTCCGCGAGCGCGATCGAGGCGGCGACCGAGGCGTTGAGGGACTCCACCTCGGAGGCGATGGGGATGCCGACGCGCAGGTCGCAGGTTTCGGCGACCAGTCGAGAGACGCCCTTGCCTTCGTCGCCGACGACGATGAGCAGCGGGTCGGTCGCCACCGGGAGGTCGAAGACGTCGGCGTCGCCGGCGGCGTCGAGGGCGACGGCCATGTAGCCGGCCTGCTGGCAGGCCTGGACGGTCTTGGAGAGGTTGACGACCTTGGCGACCGGCAATCGCGCGGCGGCGCCGGCGGAGGTGCGCCAGGCGACGGCGGTGACGCTGGCGGCGCGTCGGGAGGGGATGAGCAGGCCGTGGCCGCCGAAGGCGGCGGTGGAGCGGATGATGGCGCCGAGGTTGCGCGGGTCGGTGACGCCGTCGAGGGCGACCAGCAGCGGCGCGGTGCCGGCGGTGCGGGCCTGTTCGAGGAGTCGGCCGAAGTCGGCGTACTCGTAGGGTTCGACTTCGAGGCCGATGCCTTGGTGGAGGGCGCCGGAGGTGCGGCGGTCGAGGTCGCGGCGGGCCAGTTCCTTGACCGGGAGGTCGCGGCCTGTGGCCAGTCGCACCGATTCGGCGACGCGGTCGTCGAGGTCGGTGCCGAAGGCGACGTAGAGCGCTTTGGCGGGGACGTGGGCTCGCAGGGCCTCGAGGACGGGGTTGCGGCCGAGGATGAGTTCGGGTTCGTCGCGCTTGTCGTGGGCGGGCTTGGGTTTGCCGATGCGGGTGGTGCGGCCCTCGGCGGCGGCCTTGGCGCGTTCCTTGGCCTGCTTCCACTGGGTTTTGCGTGGTTTGTCCTCGCCGGTGTAGGACTTGTGCCAGGGGCGTTCCTCGGCTTTGAGGGTCCGGCCGCGGCCGGACAGGCTCTTCTTCTGGCCGCCGGAGCCCTTCTTCGGGCCGGCCTTGGAGGTCTTGCGGCGGTTCGGGTGGCCGCCTTTGCTGCTGCTCACGTGTGCGTTCCCCCATGCGGTGGGTCTAGTTGACGGTCCAGACGGGACCGCGAGGGGTGTCTTTGACAGTCACGCCGGCGCGGGCCAGTTCGTCGCGGATGCGGTCCGCGGCGGCGTAGTCCTTGCGTTCGCGCGCCTCGGCCCGCTGCTGGAGGGCGATGGCGACCAGTGAGTCGACCACGCCGGTCAGTCGTGCGTCGGCCGGCTCGTCCCAGTGCGGGTCGAGCGGGTCGAGGCCGAGCTGGTCGAGCATAGCTCGGACGCCGCCGGCGATGTCGGCCGCGGCGGTGTCGTCGCCGGCGTCGAGGGCGGTGTTGCCGTCGCGTGCCGCCTCGTGGATCGCGGCGACGGCGGCGGGCGTGTTGAGGTCGTCGTCCATCGCGTCGGTGAATTCGGAGCGGGCCGTGCCGCCGATGGTGGCTTCGAGGCCGAGCTGCTCGGCGGCGCGGTGGACGAAGTTCGACAGGCGGTCCCATGCGGCCTGGGCTTCGCCGAGGGCGGTCTCGGAGAAGTCGACGGCGCTGCGGTAGTGGGTGGCGGTCAGGTAGTAGCGGATGTCGACGGGGCGGAAGCCCTTCTCGGCGAGGGCGTCGACGCCGAGGGTGTTGCCGAGGGACTTGCTCATCTTGGTGCCCGAGAGGTTGAGCATGCCGTTGTGGACCCAGAAGTTCGTGAAGTCGAGTCCGGCGCCGCGGGACTGGGCGAGTTCGTTCTCGTGGTGGGGGAACATGATGTCGGTGCCGCCGCCGTGGATGTCGAAGGCGTCGCCGAGGTAGTGGCGGGCCATCGCGGAGCATTCGATGTGCCAGCCGGGGCGTCCGGGGCCCCACGGGGACGACCAGGCGGCGTCGGCGGGCTCGCCGCTCTTGTGGGCTTTCCAGAGGCCGAAGTCGCGGGGGTCGCGCTTGTCGCCGCTGTCGGGGCTGGAGCGCATGTCCTCGGGGCGGCGGTGGGACAGTTCGCCGTAGTCGGGCCAGGAGGTCACGGAGAACCAGACGTCGCCGGCTTCGGTGGCGTAGGCGTGGCCGCGTTCGATGAGCGTCTCGATGAGGTCGATCATCTGGGTGATGTGGCCAGTGGCGCGTGGCTCGTAGGTGGGGGCCTGGACGCCGAGGGCGGCGTAGCCGTCGGCGAGTCTGCGCTCGTTCTCGTAGGCGATGGCCCACCAGGGGCGGTGCTGCTCGGCGCCGCGGACGAGGATCTTGTCGTCGATGTCGGTGATGTTGCGGACGTAGGTGACGTCGTAGCCGCTGCGGCGCAGCCAGCGGATGAGCACGTCGTAGGACACCCCGGAGCGCAGGTGGCCGATGTGGGGCGGGCCTTGGACGGTGAGGCCGCACAGGTACACGCCGACGTGCCCGCCGGTGCGGGGCCGGAAGTCGCGGACGGTTCGGGTGCCGGTGTCGTACAGTCGCAGGCTCACCCGTCAAGTCTAACGGCCGGGCTCCGGCCGCTCAGGGGCCGTGCGGCCGTGTCGCGCGGCAGGTCGGGGCGGTGCGTCGGGGCGGGTGGGGAAGCGGAACGGCCCGGAGCGCGAGCCCCGGGCCGTGAATCCTATAGGATATATCCTATTTGGTTTCGAGTTCGCGGCGGACGACGTCGGCGACCTGCATCGAGTTGAGGGCCGCGCCCTTCATGAGGTTGTCGCCGACGACGAAGAACTCCAGGGAGTTCGGGAAGTCCAGCGACTGGCGGACGCGCCCGACCTGCGTGCCGGGCTTGCCGACGCCGTCGATCGGCATGGGGTAGACCGAGTTCTCGGGGTCGTCGACCAGGTCGACGCCCGGTGCGGCCTCGAGCACGCGGTGCGCCTCGGCGACCGACACGTCCCGGGAGAAGGTCGCGTGGACGGCCTGGGAGTGGCCGACGGCCACGGGCACGCGCACGCACGTGGAGGCGACCTTCAGCTCCGGCAGGCCCAGGATCTTGCGGGACTCGTTGCGGACCTTGAGCTCCTCGGAGGTCCAGCCGCCGTCCCTCCAGCCGCCGACCTTGGGGACGACGTTGAGCGCCAGCGGCGCGCCGAACGGCGCGTCGTACTCCTCGCCGAGGACGGCGCGGACGTCGCCGGGTTCGGTGCCGATCCGCTCGATCCCGGCGGTCTTGTCGGCCTGCGCGTAGAGCGCCTCCAGGCCCTCCTTGCCGGAGCCGGAGGCGGCCTGGTAGGAGGCCACGGACATCGACTCGAGGCCGAAGGCCTCGTTGAGCGCGGCGAGGGTCGGGATGAGCGCCAGCGTGGTGCAGTTGGCGTTGGCGATCACGCCCTTGGGGCGGCGGTGCGCCTCCTCGGGGTTGGCCTCGGGGCACACCAGCGGCACCTCGGGGTCCATTCGGAAGGTCGCGGACTTGTCGATGACGACCACGCCCTTGCCGGTCGCCACGGGCACCCATTCGGCGCTGACCTCGTCGGGCAGGTCGAAGTGGGCGATGTCGACCCCTTCGAAGGCCTCGGGGCTGATCGCCTGCACCTCGATGGCCTCGTCGCCGACGTGGAGGGTCTTGCCGGCCGACCTCGGCGAGGCCAGCAGCCGGATCTCGCCCCACTGGTCGCGTTCGGCCGCCAGCAGCCGGCGCATGATCGAGCCGACCACGCCGGTGGCGCCGACGATCGCTACGGTGAGTTTGCGGCTCATGCCTATCGCCCCGTTCCCGCGTAGACGACGGCCTCTTCGTCGCCGCCGAGTTCGAACTTGTCGTGGACGGCCCGCACCGCGTCGTCCAGGTCGGTGTCGCGGCAGACCACCGAGATGCGGATCTCGGAGGTGGAGATGATCTCGATGTTGACTCCGGCGTCGGCCAGGGCCTGGCAGAAGTTCGCCGTCACCCCCGGGTGCGAGCGCATCCCGGCGCCGACCAGGGAGATCTTGCCGATGTTCTCGTCGTAGATGAGCTTGTCGAACCCGACCCGGCCCTGGTGCTTCTTGAGCGCCTCGGTGGCCTTGGGACCGGATTCCTTCGGGAGCGTGAAGGACACGTCGGTGTGGCCGTTGCCGGCGGTCGACACGTTCTGGACGATCATGTCGATGTCGATCTCGGCGTCGGCGAGGATCTGGAAGATCGTGGCGGCCGCGCCCGGCTTGTCGGGCACGTGCGTGACGGTGATCTTCGCTTCGGAGCGGTCGTGCGCGACGCCGCTGATGAGTGCTTGCTCCACGGGCAGCTCCTCCATGTAACCCGACACGATCGTGCCGGTCTTGGTCGAGTACGACGAGCGGACATGCAGCGGGATGCCGTAGCGGCGGGCGTATTCCACGCTGCGCAGGTGCAGGATCTTGGCGCCGGAGGCGGCCATCTCCAGCATCTCCTCGAAGGTGATCTTGTCCAAGCGCTTCGCGTTGGGGACGATCCGCGGGTCGGCCGAGTAGACGCCGTCGACGTCGGAGTAGATCTCGCAGACGTCGGCCTGCAGGGCGGCGGCCAGCGCGACGGCGGTGGTGTCGGAGCCGCCGCGCCCGAGCGTGGTGATGTCCTTGGTGTCCTGGCTGACGCCCTGGAATCCGGCGACGATCGTGATGTAGCCCTCGTCGAGGGAGGATCGGATGCGGCCGGGCGTGACGTCGATGATGCGGGCCTCGCCGTGGGCGGCGGTGGTGATCATGCCGGCCTGGGAGCCGGTGAAGGACCGGGCCTGGAATCCGAGGTTGTTGATGGCCATCGCCAGCAGCGCCATCGAGATGCGTTCGCCGGAGGTGACGAGCATGTCCAGCTCCCGCGGTTCGGGGACCGGGGACACCTGCGCGGCCAGGTCGAGCAGGTCATCGGTGGTGTCGCCCATCGCGGAGACGACGACGCAGACGTCGTCGCCGCGCTTTCGGGTGGCGACGATGCGCTCGGCGACGCGCTTGACGCGTTCGGCGTTCTCGACCGATGATCCTCCGTACTTCTGCACGACCAGCGCCACGGGATTTCACCTCATGTTTCTTCGTCTCGGGTGCCGTCGGGCCGCCGATGTCGCAGGCGGCCAACTCACCTTAGCCGCGTGTTGCGGCGTGGCGCCAGGTCGTACTGCTCGATGAGACGCAGAATCGCGCTGTGGCATGGAAGATTACGAGTATCACAGTGGCGGCGGTCACGGCTTTGACGGGCTGCGGGACGGCGACGGCGGTGAACGAGCCGGTGCCCGGTCCCGAGCGCGAGAGCGCCCAGAGCACGATGATCGCTCGGGTCTCGAAGGCGCTCGATGCGACCTTCACCGCCGAGTACGCCTGGAGCGAGGGCGGGACGGTGACGGTGTGGGCCGCCGAGGACGGGACCTGGCGTGTCGACGTGCCCGCGTGGGCGCACGGCGGCGAGATCGACGTGACCGTGGCGTGGACGACCGGCGGGTTCTTCCAGTGCGCCGAGGACGAGTGCGTGAAGCTCGCCGGGATCGCCGGCCGGATCCCCGAGCGGTTCGACCCGCGGGTGCAGCGTCCGTTCGTGGAGTGGCTGCCGCGGCTTTTGGACCGGCATCTGCCGTTCGCGGTGGCCCGGGACGGGGACTGCTTCACGTTGACGCCGAACACAGTGGTGGTCGACACACCGTTCCCTCCGGGGGAGTGGTGCCTGGACCAGGAGGGGACGATCCGGTCGGTTTCGGGCCCGGGCATCGGCGAGTTGACGTTGACCGGCGAGATGGGGCCGGCGGTGGCGACCGTGGAGCTGCCCGGTGAGGTCGTCGAAGGTGAACCGTTGGGACGCAAGGCCCCGAAACCCCCAGATCCGGAGACTCCCACTCAGGCCCCGAGCGCCACGGCGACACCAGATTCGGGTGACGGAGAGTAAGGAAAGCGACAGGAGGGCCCGGATCCGGGCCCGGTCGTGGCACCATGAAGTTTGGCACCCCGCCGCCCCGCTTCGCGGGACGCTGACCTAGCCGACGGGTGCCGAGCTGATGAGGGATAGCGCATGAACGGAACTATCGACCGGCACGCCCAGACCTCCGTGCCGATCCACCCGCTGCTGGCGAGCCGTCACTCGACCCGGGCCTTCGAGCCGGGCGTCGATCTGGCCGACGAGCAGCTCACGGCCCTGCTCGAGGCGGCACGCTGGTCGCCGAGCGCGGGCAACACGCAACCGTGGCGGTTCATTCTCGCCCGGCGGGACTCCCCCGAGTTCAAGCGGGTGCTCGACTGCCTCGACGCGGGCAACGCACTGTGGGCCCAGCACGCCTCGGCGCTGCTGGTGGCGGTGCGCACCGAGTCGAACGCCAAGGGGCCGCTCTCGCACGCGGCCTACGACCTGGGCCAGGCGATGGCGCACCTGACGTTCCAGGCCGCTGCCGAGGGGCTGACGGTGCGGCAGATGGCCGGCTTCGACGCATCGGCCGTGGCCGAGGAGTTCGCTCTGGCGCCGGAGCTGAAGCCCACTTCGGTGGCGGCTATCGGCGTGCCGGGCGATCCGGCGCGGCTCGACGAGGCCGTGGCCGGACCGGATTCGCGTCCCCGGCGCCGGCTGACGATCGAGGAGCTCCTGATCGGGCAGTGACCGCCGCGCCCCGGCGTCCCAGTCTCCGGACGTCGCGTCGACCGGTGTCGCCGCCGGGTGTAAGCTCGGCGGCAATCATGCGGTATTCGATGCTCCTTAGCTGCCGCGGCGGGGCCCACTAGTCGGCTCCCTCGCCGCGGGTTCTCGCATGCCGGCTGGCAATGACCACCGCGACTTCCCAGGAGCAACCGTATGACTTCCTCCGCTTTCAGCGACCGCGTCGGCCGCTACCGGCCCTACCGTTCGCAGTTCTCCGTCGACCTGGACGGCCGCACCTGGCCCGACCGGGTCGTCGAGCGATCGCCGATCTGGTGCGCGGTCGACCTGCGCGACGGCAACCAGGCGCTCATCGACCCGATGACCCCCGACCGCAAGAAGAAGATGTTCCAGCTGCTGGTCGACATGGGTTACAAGGAGATCGAGGTCGGCTTCCCGTCGGCCTCGCAGACCGACTTCGACTTCGTCAGGCTCCTGATCGAGCAGGAGCTCATCCCCGACGACGTGACCATCCAGGTCCTGACGCAGTGCCGCGAGCACCTGATCGAGCGGACCTTCGAGAGCCTGCGCGGCGCCAAGCAGGCGATCGTCCACTTCTACAACTCGACGTCGGTGCTGCAGCGCCGCGTGGTCTTCGGCCTGGACAAGGACGGGATCACCGACATCGCCACGCAGGGCGCGCGGCTGTGCATGAAGTACGCCGAGACCATCACCCCGGACACGGCGATCCGCTACGAGTACTCCCCGGAGTCCTACACCGGCACCGAACTCGAGTACGCCCTGGAGGTGTGCGCGAAGGTCGCCGAGGTGATCGGGCCGCGCCCCGACTGGCCGCTGATCGTGAACCTGCCGGCGACGGTGGAGATGGCGACCCCGAACGTGTACGCCGATTCGATCGAGTGGATGAGCCGGAACCTGCCGAACCGCGAGTCGATCGTCCTGTCGGTCCACCCGCACAACGACCGCGGCACGGCCGTGGCGGCCGCGGAGCTGGCGGTGCAGGCCGGCGCGGACCGCATCGAGGGCTGCCTGTTCGGCAACGGCGAGCGCACCGGCAACGTCTGCCTGGTGACCCTGGGCATGAACCTGTTCAGCCAGGGCGTCGACCCGGGCATCGACTTCTCGAACATCGACGAGATCAAACGCGCGGTCGAGTACTGCAACCAGCTGCCGGTCCACGAACGCCACCCCTACGCCGGCGACCTGGTGTACACGGCGTTCTCCGGCTCGCACCAGGACGCGATCAAGAAGGGCTTCGCGTTCCTGGAGAAGGACGCCGAGGCCGCCGGAGTCCCGGTCGACCAGTACCAGTGGGGCGTCCCGTACCTGCCGATCGATCCCAAGGACGTCGGGCGCACCTACGAGGCGGTCATCCGCGTCAACTCCCAGTCCGGCAAGGGCGGGGTCGCCTACGTCATGCAGAGCGAGTACGGCTTCGACCTGCCGCGGCGCATGCAGATCGAGTTCAGCCAGGCGATCCAGCGGCACACCGAAGCCTCGGGCAGGGAAGTGTCCTCCAAGGAGATCCACGAGGTCTTCCGCACCGAGTACCACCCGGACTACCAGCCGCGGCCCAGGCTCGTCGTCGACGACCACACCACGACCCACAGCGGGGAGACGCTGACGCTGGACGCGCAGATCACCCTCGACGGGGTCGAGCAGAAGGTCACCGGCGCCGGCAACGGCCCGCTGTCGGCGTTCACCGACGCACTGTCGTCGGTGGGCATCGACGTGGAGGTCCTCGACTACCACGAGCACGCCCTGTCGTCGGGGCAGAACGCCCAAGCGGCCTCCTATGTCGAGTGCGTCATCGGCGGCAAGACCGTCTGGGGCGCCGGGGTCCACCCCAACATCGTCCTGGCGACGATGCGTGCGGTGGCCAGCGCCTGCAACCGCGCCTAGCGAAACGAACGCAGGGGCCGGCGGCCGCAGCCGCCGGCCCCTGCGCCGTGTTCGGACTCGAGGCCGGTCCACGATGGCGCCCTCGTGCCATATCGCCCCCGAACAGGCAATGTAATCCCAGCTCACGAAGTTATCCACAGGCTCGAAACTTCTCCTTGCACGAGCCTTGACACGGATGCATGATCTTGTCTAAAAGTCCATATTCACTGCAGCTCCTGCGGGATGGCGGAGAGTGGGTTCCGGAAGCCGCCATACCGAAACCGCGCGCGGGACCCACCCGCGCGCGGCACCCGCAGGGGCACGCTTCGCGAAGCAGACGGGCGGTCGGCCCGGCCGGCCGGGCCGGCCGCCCAATGCCATCGCCCTCCGAAGATTCACATACGAACATCCGACTCGCCGAAGTGCCGTCATTCGGCGGCGAGGACCTCGCGCAAAGTGGCGGCGAAGGCGTCGGGTTCGCCGGTCTGACCGTATTCGCCACCGAGGAATCCGCCGTGGCCGCCGGGGAACTCGACCGGCTCGGTGCCGATCCGTTCGGCCGCCGCACGCGCCGCGCGTGCGGCGAGTTCGCCTCCCGATTCGGCTCCGACGCCGATGACGATGCGGGTCGAAGCCGCCCTGAGGGCGTCGAAATCGTGTTCGTAGGCGTTGCATGTCACCAGGTTCTGGCCGAGCAGCGGGTCGTCGCGCGAGCCGTCGTCATCGACGGGCAGGCCGAATTCGGCCGGGTCCGGCGCGGGCATGCTCGCGAAGTCGGCCGGGACCGGGCCTTGGTGGGAGATGAGCGCGATGAACTTCGCCATCCCCACTCCGAAGCCGGATCGCTGGTACGTCCGGCGGATGTCCTGGACGGCCGCGAGTGCCTCCTCATGGTCCGGCAGCTCCCGAACGGCGGGAGGCTCGTGCGCGACCAGGACGCGGACCTGTTCGGGGTGGCGGGCGACCAGGGCGAGGGCGTTGACCGCTCCGCCGCTGCTGGCGAAGAGGTATACCGGGCCGGTGCCGAGCGCGTCGATGAGTCGGTGCAGGTCGTCGGCGTGATCGTCCGGGGTGGCCTCGGTTTCGCGGTCGGTGCGCTCGCTTCGCTCGCAGCCGCGCGGGTCGTAGGTCACGACCGTGCGGTCGGTGAAGTGGCCGGCGAGTGTGCCGAAGCCGGCGGCGGCCATCGGCGAGCCGATCAGCAGCAGGGTCGGCTCGGTGTCGGCGGTGCCGGCGCGGACGTCGTAGCGCAGTACGGCGCCGGGCGCTTCCAGGGTTCGGGTCCGTTGCTCGGTCATGGTCGCTCCTTGGAGGTGTCGTTCGGGTTCCTTGTCGATGTAGACGAGCCGGAGTACCCCGATTCATCGCCGCGTCGCCTCTGGCCGCAGGCCGGTAGTGTTGATCCACGTGTCAGCTGCGCCGAACCTCGTGAACCTCGAAACCGTCTCCAAGGCCTACCCCGACCAGGTCGTCCTCGACGCGGTCTCCCTCGGCGTCGCCGCCGGTCAGCGCATCGGCGTCGTCGGGCGCAACGGCGACGGCAAATCCACGCTGCTGCGCCTCATCGGCCGGATCGACGAACCCGACTCCGGGCGCGTGGTCCACACCGGCGGCACCACCGTCGCCTCCCTCCGCCAGACCGACGGGCTCGACGACGCCGCGACCGTCCGGACGGCCCTGTTCGGTGACGCCGACGCCCACCAGTGGGCGTCCTCGGCGCGCGTCCGCGAAGTCCTCGGCGGCCTGTTCGGCGGCCTGGAGGCCCCGACGCTGCCCGACGGGCTGGAGTCGGCCATCGGCAAGCTCTCCGGCGGCGAGCGGCGCCGCGTCGACCTCGCCCGGGTCCTGGTCGACCCCGCGGACCTCATCCTGCTCGACGAGCCGACCAACCACCTCGACATCGAGGGCATCGCCTGGCTGGCGGCCTACTTGAACGCCATCAAGTCCGCGGTGATCGTCGTCACCCACGACCGGTGGTTCCTCGACGAGATCTGCGACCACATCTGGGACGTCCAGCGCGGCCAGGTGTTCGAATACGACGGCGGCTACACCGCCTACGTCCTGGCCCGCGCCGAACGCGAACGCCAGGCCCAGCTCGCCGAGGAGAAACGCCAGAACCTCATGCGCAAGGAGCTGGCGTGGCTGCGCCGCGGACCGAAGGCCCGCACCTCGAAGGCGAAGTACCGGGTCGACGCCGCCAATGAGCTGATCGCGAACGAGCCGCCGCCGCGCGACACCGCCGAACTGGTGTCCTTCGCGACCGCCAGGCTCGGCAAGACCGTCTTCGAAGCCCACGACGTGACCGTCGCCGCCGGCGACCAGGTCCTGCTCGAGCACCTCGACTGGATCCTGGGCCCCGGCAAGCGGGTCGGCCTGGTCGGGGTCAACGGCGCCGGGAAGACTTCGCTGCTGCGGGCGCTGGCCGACGCCGCGGCCGACCGACAGCCGCCGGCCGGGCGCATCAAGGTCGGTCGGACGGTGAAGCTGGCGTGGTTGAGCCAGCACATGGAGGAGCTCGACGGGTCCTGGCGGGTCCTGGAGGCGATCGAGCGGGTCGCCAAGCGCGTCCAGTTGGGCAAGAAGGAGATGTCGGCCTCGCAGCTGGCCGAGCGGCTCGGCTTCGCGGGGGGCCGGCAGTGGACGCACGTGCGCGACCTCTCCGGTGGGCAGCGCCGCCGGCTCCAGCTGGCGCGCCTGCTCATGGCCGAGCCGAACGTGCTGTTCCTCGACGAACCGACCAACGACCTCGACATCGAGACGCTGACGCAGCTCGAGGACCTGCTCGACGACTGGGCCGGTTCGATGATCGTGGTCAGCCACGACCGGTACTTCACCGAGCGGGTCGCCGACGAGACGTGGGCGCTGCTGGGGGACCGTCGGCTGCGGATGCTTCCGCGCGGCATCGACGAGTATCTCGAGCGGCGGGCCGAGGCGAAGACCGCTCCGGCCGAGGCGCCGGCGGCGAAGACGAAGGCGCCTTCGCAGGCGACGGTCGACCGGGCCGCGCAGAAGGAGATGTCGAAGCTCGAGCGGCGGCTGGAGAAGGTCGAGGACAAGATCGCGGCCGTCCACGCCGACATGGCCGAGGCCGCCACCGATCCCGACCGGCTCACCGAGCTGACCGGGCGGCTCGGCGAGCTCGAGGACGAGCGCGACCGGATCGAGACGCGTTGGATGGAGCTGGCCGAATAGGGCTCAGCCGACGCGGTCGCGGGCGCGGGTGCGCCGCCGCCACCAGGCGCCGACCTTCGCGAGCGCGGCGTTGAGGCGGCCGCGTTTGCGGACGACGAACTCCACTCGCGCCGGCCGGTGGTCCTCGACGGTCGGGCTGAGGCGTTCGCGCACCAGCATCAGCAGCTCTCCTGCCTGTTCGGCGGCGTCGTCGGACTCGGCTCGGTCGGCGACGATGGTGAGCCCGGCGATGGCGCTGCGCAGGGCGTCGACCGCGGCGGGTTCGCTGGAGAGCCGGTGGGCGACGGCCGCTGCGGCGTTGAGCGCGAGCCGCGCGGCGGCGACGTGGTCGGGTTCGAATCGGGCCTGGCGTTCGAGCATCGGCGCCAGCAGGTCGGCGCAGTCGTCGAGCAGTTCGGCGGTCTTGCCGGCCAGGGGCGTGAACGCGCCGGCGCCGGCGGTCTCGGCGACGGCCGCGGCGGCGGCGCGGACGGCCGGGACGATCTGGTCGGGGTAGACCGGTGCATGCGCGTCGGCGGCGCCGACCGAGTCGAGGTAGTGCTCCTCGGCGTCGAGGTGCGGCTGCGACTCGGGCCGGTCCAGCGCCTCGCGGGTCCACAGTGACACGAGGATGAGGTGGGAGCGGACCGAGATCAGGTCGTGGGCGGTGGGACGGCGCGGGAACAGGCCGCGGTCGGTCAGCGACTGGGCGAACGCGTTGCCGTCGAGGGCGTCGAGGTAGTCCTCCCAGCCGAACGCCGGCCGCCAGCCGCGGAAGCCCGAGACGGTGCGGACGCGGGTGAACAGCTGGTGGAACGACTCGTCGAGCACTACGTCGGAGGACTGCCCGGTGTCGGCGGCGCGCGCGACGCGGAAGGAGTGGTCGAACAGCATCGGGTTGCGCACCTCCGCGTCGCGCCGGTGCATGGCGATGTGGATGGCCAGGGCGAGCATCCGGTGGCCTTGGGTGCGTTCGCGGTCGCCGCGGAGGGCCCGGGCCGTGCGGGCCCGGTCGACGGTGAAGGTGTTGTCGACTCCGGCCGGGCAGTACAGCCGCGGGTGCGGCTCGGCCTCGGCCCACACGGGCCGGGCGACCGCGCCGGCGGGCACGGCCGCGAAGTATTCGCCGAGTTCGGCGGCCGTCGGCAGCCGGTACCGGTGGCCGGCCTCGGCGTAGTGGTTCGCCCAGTTCAGGAATTTGCGGACGTAGATCGGCCACATGCCGACCGCCGATTCGCCGTCGCGCAGCCGGCCCGGCGGCTCCAGGCAGTCGTTGAACCGCAGGTCGGTGAGGAACCGGGCCCAGACCGCGTACCGCAGCGGGACTACGCACAGGTCCGCTTCGGGCCCGACCGGGACGCTTTCGGCGACGTTGCGG
The DNA here is from genome assembly GCF_054779575.1 of Glycomyces halotolerans. Classification (NCBI taxonomy): domain Bacteria; kingdom Bacillati; phylum Actinomycetota; class Actinomycetes; order Glycomycetales; family Glycomycetaceae; genus Glycomyces; species Glycomyces halotolerans. The sequence continues at coordinate 79,632 of NZ_BAAGXZ010000005.1, read as the reverse complement.
CGCAGCAGCCATTCGTCGACCAGGGCGCGGTCGCCCGAGTCGAGGCCCGACCGGTCCTCCAGGAGCGATCGCAGTTCGTACTGCAGGTCGGGTTGGAGTTCGGCGGTGACGTCCATGCACTCCTCGGCCAGCAGGAGCGATTCGACGTCGCCGGCCTGCAGGCAGGCGCGCACGACTGCGTCGGCTTCGCCTTCGGCGGCCCACAGCAGGATCGTCTCGCGCCACCACACCTGGTCGATGCGATCGGCCAGGAACGCCTCGTCGCCGCTCTCGCGCAGCGCGGCGGCGGCCAGGTATTCCTGCAGGGTCACGTGCGCGAACGCGAACCGGTCGTGGCCGTCCTCGACGAGGATGCCGTTCTCGACCGCTTGGCGCAGATAGTCTTCGGGGTCGACTTTGCGCGGGGCGGCGCGCAGCCGTTCGGCGAAGACGGCGACCGCGTCGGCGGCGGTGACGCGGCGGGTGCGGTCGCGCATCATCCGCAGCGCCAGCTCCCGCAGCGGGGCGACCTTCTGGCGGCCGGTCAGCGGGTCGAAGTGGCTGCGCACGCCGCTCTGCTGGCGCCGCCGGTGGATGAGCATCTCGCACATCTCCCGGTAGAGGTCGGCGCGGCTGTCGGGCAGTTGGCCGCGGTACCGGTCGACGTTGCAGACCATGATCAGCAGCAGCGGGTTCGACACCAGCGCCCGCAGCTGCCGGCTGTCGCCCATGAGTTTGAGCAGCCGGTCGGCGTCCTTGTCGGCCGCGGCCCGGACGGTGCGTCCGGCCGTCCCGGTCTCCTGGCAGCGCACCGAATAGCACCAGCGGCGCACGAAGCGCTCGATCTGCGGCCACTCGAACCGCTTGACCCGCAACGTGTCGAGGTCGGCCAGGACGGTGTTGTCGTAGCCCTGGCGGCGCGCGGTGACCACGAAGTCGCATTTGGGGTAGCACTGCATCTGCGCCTTGATCCAGCGGGCGACTTCTTGTCGGGCCTCCACGCCGGCCATCTCGTCGAGGCCGTCGAGCATGACCAGGCAGCGGCCGGCCTCCAGCCGCTGGCGCACGCCCGAGGCGATCGAGCGGTGCCTGAGCGAGGGGGTCTCCTCCAGCAGGGAGGCGATGGTGACCCCGGCGGGGTCGTCGAGGACGGCGTCGACGTGGTCGCGCAGGTAGATCAGGACCGGGAGGTGTCGCCGCAGCAGGCGCCGGGAGGCGCAGACCTGCAGCGTGGTGTGGCGCAGCAGTGTCGTCTTGCCCGAGCCGGGCTCGCCGACGACGATGAACGCGCGCCGTTCGGAGCCCGAGAGCAGGTCCATCAGCGACTGTCCACCTCGGCCCGCTTCGGGCAGGCCGGCGGCGCGGGGCCGGACCAGGCCGGCGGCGACGTGGACTTCCGGCAGCCGCATCGCGTAGGGGCCGTGCGTGGAGACGCCGTACAGCTGGATCTCCGAGGCGTGCTCGACGAGGGCGGCGATGTAGGCGCGGCGCTGGCGGGCCAGCCACCACCACCGGTAGGGGTCGAGCTGGCCGGCGGCGAGGCGGGCCCAGCGGCGGCCGATCTCCTCGCCGAGCAGGGCGAGGAAGCCGACGGCGACCAGGACGAGGGCCGAGCCGCTGAGGGCGGGGACGCTCATGGGGATGCGGTCGCGCAGGTGCTCCCAGAAGATGGTGACCAGCAGGACCGACGGCCCGAGCGTCAGCAGGCCCCCTGAGACGAGCTTGCGGAGCCGGTTGCGTCGTCGGGGGGCTTCGGAGGTCATGGGCGTCCCATCGCTTGGCCTGTAACACCGATGGTATTGGATCGATGCCCGGAACGTGGGATTCCATAGTGGATTGCCCTGGGGCGCATTATACCGCTTTGCAACCCGGATTTACTGCCGAGTAACCACTTCTTCATTCACTGATTTATACCTATCATCCAGGCCCTTCACTTTTTACTGTGATTTCCCTAACCTCAGGTTGAAAGCCCGAAAGGGCCCGGTTCCACCGAACCGTGCCCCCGGAGCCGGTTTGCGCCCCGACGTTCCCCCGCCACCGGCCCCGGATCGACCGAAAGGGAGTACCCCCCCCCTATGCCAGCCGCAACTACCCCGATGCGCCGCATGTCGATCGCGGCACTGGCCGGCGCCACCGCGCTCGGCTCGGTCGCGCTCGGCGCCGCCGGCGCCCAAGCCGACCCGGTCGCCGAAGTGCTCGGCGCCGACGCCCCCGACGCCGTCCCCGGCGAGTACATCGTCGTGATGGCCAGCGAATACTCCACCATGTCCGCCGAATACGACGCCGACATCGTCGACCGATACGACTTCATGAACGGCTACCTCGCCGAGATGAGCGCCGAGGAGGCCGCGAAGATCGCCGCCGACGACGCGGTCGCCTTCGTCGAGCAGAACCAGACCGTCTCCATCGCCGACACCCAGACCAATCCGACCTGGGGCCTGGACCGCATCGACCAGCGTGACCTCCCGCTCGACAACGCCTACACCTACGTCGGCGACGGCTCCGGCGTCACCGCCTACATCGTCGACACCGGCATCCGCGCCTCCCACAACGAGTTCAGCGGCCGCGTCGGCGCCGGCTACGACTTCGTCGACGGCGACTCCAACCCGAACGACTGCAACGGACACGGCACCCACGTCGCCGGCACCGTCGCCGGCAGCACCTACGGGGTCGCCAAAGCCGCCACCGTCGTCGGCGTCCGCGTCCTCGACTGCGCCGGCTCGGGCACCTTCGCCGGCGTCATCGACGGCATCGAATGGGTGGCCGACAACGCCTCCGGACCGTCCACGGCCAACATGAGCCTCGGCGGCGGATACAGCTCGGCGATCAACTCCGCGGTCGCCGCCGCCGTCGACGCCGGCGTGTCCTTCGTGGTCGCCGCCGGCAACGAGGGCCAGAACGCCTGCAACACCTCCCCCGCCTCCGAACCGAAGGCGATCACCGTCGGCGCCACCGACTCCGGCGACCGCAAGGCCAGCTGGTCGAACTACGGCGGCTGCCTCGACGTGTTCGCCCCCGGCGTGAGCATCACCTCGGCCTGGTACACCTCCAACGGCGCCACCAACACCATCTCGGGCACCTCGATGGCCAGCCCGCACGTGGCCGGCGCCGCCACCGCCTACCTCTCGGACCACCCGAGCGCCTCACCGGCGCAGGTGGCCTCCTGGGTCGGCGACAACGCGACGCCGAACAAGGTCTCGGGCGCCGGCAGCGGCAGCCCGAACCTGCTGCTGTACACCGGCGAGGGCGGCGGCACCGACCCCGACCCGGTCGACCCCGGCTGCTCGGGGACCTACGACGGCCCCCGGTCGCTGCCGGACCGCTCCGACACGACCAGTTACATCACCATCGACTGCGACGGCAGCGCCTCGAGCGCCGTGGTGGACGTCGACATCTCCCACACCTGGAGAGGCGACCTCCGCATCTACCTCGTCGCCCCCGACGGGAGCAGCTACCAGCTCAAGGACAGCGGCTGGGACTCCGGGAACGACGTCGTGGCGACCTACAACGTCAGCCTCGGCAACGAGACCGCCTCAGGCGACTGGGGTCTGCGCGTGGTCGACGTCTACAGCGGCGACTCCGGCACCCTGAACAGCTGGTCGATCGAACTCTGATCCCTCCACAGGACAACTGAATAGCGACCGGCGGGGGCCGATGCCGCAACTCGGGCCCCCGCCGCCACCCGCCTTCGGCGAACCGGCCTTCACCGCGGCCGCCGGCCTCCGCGGCGGCCGTGCCCGGGGAATCGGGCTGGAGCGTAGCGCTCGGTGAGCGCGCCGCTTCAGCCCGATTGTCGTATTTGGACAAAATCTTCCAGATATTGATAAAAGAGGGATTTTTCGCTTTCGACACCTTTACGAGCCGACCACCCTGCCTTAACCTGAACTCCCGAGGCCCGCGCGAACCGGGCCGACTCGACCCACCCCAGGCGACCCGGCGCGGCCGTCCCCAGGGGCCGAAACCAAAGGAGTTCCCCCGCAATGTCCAGGGCAGGAAGCAAACGGAGACTCAAGCGAACAGCCGCCGGCACGGCCGCCGCCGCCGCCGCGGCCGCATCGCTCATCGCGGCAGGCTCGATCGCCGGCGCGGGCCAGCACCCCGGCACCGACCCCGCCGACGTCATCCTCGGCGCCGCATCGGCCGACGCCATCCCCGGCGAATACCTCGTCGTCATGGAACAGCAGGCGCCCCAAGGACTCGGCATCGCCGCTCTGGCCGACGACCTCCTCGAAACCACGGCCGCCGAGGTCGACCTCGTCGACGAACTCGGCGTCCTCAACGGATTCGTCGCCCACATGAGCCCCGAAGCGGCCGTCGAACTCGCCGCCGACGACGCGGTCGCCTACATCGAGCAGAACCGCACCGTCACCATCGCCGACGTCCAGACCGACCCGCCCTCATGGGGACTCGACCGACTCGACCAACCCGCCCTGCCCCTCGACGACGCCTACGGCTACGACCACACCGGCGAGGGAACCACCTCCTACATCCTCGACACCGGCATCAACCTCGCCCACGACGAATTCGAAGGCCGCCTCGCACCCGGATACGACGCCATCGACTTCAGCGGCGACGGCAGCGACTGCAACGGACACGGCACCCACGTCGCCGGCACCGTCGGCGGCACCACCTACGGCGTCGCCAAAGCCACCACCCTCGTCCCCGTCCGCGTCCTCGACTGCAACGGCACCGGCAGCTACGCCGGCATCATCGCCGGCATCGACTGGGTCGCCGACAACGCCACCGGACCGTCGGTCGCCAACATGAGCCTCGGCGGCACCTTCAGCCAGGCGGTCAACGACGCCATCGCCGAAGCGATCGCCTCGGGCGTGACGTTCGCGCTGGCCTCGGGCAACGAGGGCGAGGACGCGTGCGGCACCTCGCCGGCCTCGGAGCCGACGGCGATCACCGTGGGCGCCACGCAGTCGGACGACGCGGCCGCGGCGTGGTCGAACTGGGGCGAGTGCGTCGACCTCTTCGCGCCGGGCCACCAGATCACCTCGGCGTGGATCGACGCCGACGACGCCGAGCGCTCGGTCTCGGGCACTTCGATGGCCGCACCGCACGTAGCGGGCGCGGCCGCGCTGTACCTGGAGGCCAACCCGGAGGCGAGCCCGGCCGAGGTCGCCGAAGCGCTGACCGCCGGAGCGGTCCCCGATGTCGTCGCAGAGCCGAACGGCAGCCCGAACCTGCTGCTGAACACCGAGTTCCTCGCCGCGGCCTGAGCTTCGAGGGGCCGGTCCCGCCGCGGCGGGACCGGCCCCTCGCTCGTCTCATGCCAGCCGGTCGAGGACGATGGGGCCGCGCTCGACCGGCTCGTCGCCGATCGACCAGCCGCCGTCGAGGCTCTCCTTTGCCGCCTCGAACCGCTCGGGGGTGTCGGTGTGGAGGCGGAAGACCGGCTCGCCGGCCTCCACGCGCTCGCCGACGGTCTTGAGGATCTCGACGCCGGCTCCGGCCTGCACCGGCTGCCCCTGCCTGGCGCGGCCGGCGCCCAGCCGCCAGGCGGCGACGCCGACGGCGTAGGCGTCCATGGCGGTCACGACGCCGTCGGATCCGGCACGCACCTCCTCGGTCTCGCGCGCGACCGGCAGCGGCGCGTCCGGGTCGCCGCCCTGGGCGGCCACGAGCGCGCGCCACCGGTCCATCGCGCGACCGTCGCGCAGCGCCTCGGCCGGGTCGGTGCCGGGCTTGCCCGCGGCGGCGAGCATCTCGCGCGCCAGCGCCACGGTCAACTCGACGACGTCGGCGGGGCCGCCGCCGGCGAGGACCTCGACCGATTCGCGGACTTCGAGGGCGTTGCCGGCGGTGCGGCCGAGCGGGACGCTCATGTCGGTCAGCAGCGCCCGCGTGTCGACGCCGTGGTCGCGGCCGAGACGCACCATCGTCTCGGCCAGTTCCCCGGCCGCGGCCAGGTCCTTCATGAACGCCCCGGAGCCGACTTTGACGTCGAGGACGATCGCGTCGGCGCCTTCGGCGATCTTCTTGCTCATGATCGAGGAGGCGATGAGCGGGATCGACTCCACGGTGGCGGTGGTGTCGCGGAGGGCGTAGAGCTTCTTGTCGGCCGGCGCCAGGTCGCCGGTCGCGGCGCACACCACCGCGCCGACCTCGCGCAGCTGTGCGAGGACCGCGTCTTCGGAGCGGTGCACGTCGAAGCCGGGGATCGACTCGAGTTTGTCGAGCGTGCCGCCGGTGTGTCCCAGGCCCCTGCCGGAGAGTTGGGGGACGGCCACGTCGAAGGCGGCGACCAGGGGCGCCAGGGGCAGGGTGATCTTGTCGCCGACGCCGCCGGTGGAGTGCTTGTCGACGCACGGCCTGCCGACCGAGGTCAGGTCGAGGGTGATGCCCGAGCGGATCATCGCGGCGGTCCAGTCGGCGATCTCCCCGGCTCCGGCGCCGTTGAGGAAGATCGCCATGGCCAGGGCCGACATCTGCTCGTCGGCGACTTCGCCGCGGGTGTAGGCGTCGATGACCCAGTCGATCTGGTCGGTCGACAGCGCGAGGCCGTCTCTCTTGGCGCGGATGACGTCGACTGCGGTGATCAATGGGCGTCCTTCATCTGGTGGGCTCTCACTGGTCGAGGTGGTCGGGCCCGAACGCGCCGGGCAGCAGCGCGCCGACGGTGGTCGGGCCTCCTTCGGCGTCGACGAGGCATTCGGGGCCGCCGTGCTCGTAGAGCAGCTGGCGGCACCGGCCGCACGGGGTCAGCGGCCGGCCCCGGCGGTCGACGCAGGCGACGGCGACCAGGCGGCCGCCGCCGGTGGCGGCCAGCTCGGAGACCATGCCGCATTCGGCGCACAGCGTCAGCCCGTAGGAGGCGTTCTCGACGTTGCAGCCGGCGACGGTCCGGCCGTCGTCGACGAGCGCGGCGACGCCGACCGGGTAGCCCGAGTACGGGACGTAGGCGCGTCGCATCATGTCGACGGCTTTGGCGCGCAGCGCTTCCCAGTCGTGCTCGGTCACGGTCGTCACTTGTCCCCCGGGTTGTAGGGCACGCCGTCGGCCGCGGGGGCCTTGGCGCGGCCGATGAGACCGGCCACCACGACGATCGTGGTCGCGTAGGGCAGCATCTGGAGGAACTCGCCGGGGATCGCCGAACCGGCCGCTTCGAGGTACTCGGCGATCTGGCTGGCGAAACCGAAGATGAGCGCCCCGACGAGCGCGCCGAGCGGGTTCCAGCGTCCGACGATCATGACCGCGAGCGCGACGAAGCCGAGCCCGGCGGTCATGTTCTTGTTGAACGCCAGGGAGTTGGCGATGGTGAAGAACGCGCCGCCGAATCCGGAGATGAGTCCGGCGGCGGTGACGTTCCAGAACCGGAGCCGGTTGACGGCCACGCCCATCGAGTCGGCGGCGGCGGGGTGTTCGCCGACCGAGCGGGTGCGCAGGCCCCAGCGGGTGCGGAACAGCAGGAACCAGACCGCGAAGACGGTCGCCAGTCCGACGTAGACGAAGATGTTCTGGCTGAACAGGACCGGTCCGAGGACGGGGATGTCGGTGAGGAAGCCCAGGCCGATGCCTTCGAGGGCGTTGCCGGGCACCGAGTAGGCGGAGTTGTAGCCTCCGGCTTTCTTGAGCTGGTCGTACATGAAGCTGGTGAAGCCGAGCGCGAGCAGGTTGAGGATGACGCCGACGACGACTTGGTTGACCTGGTAGCGGGTGGCCAGGAGTGCCAGCAGCATCGTTGAGAGGGAGCCGGCGATCATCGCGCCCAGGAGCCCGGCGTAGACGTTGTCGGCGATGTTGGCGACGAGCACGCCGGTGAAGGCGCCCATGAGGAACTGGCCTTCGATGCCGATGTTGATGACGCCGGAGCGTTCGCAGACGACGCCGGCGAGGGACCCGAAGATGAACGGCAGGGACAGGAACAGTGATCCGGCGAGGATGGATTCGACGCGGAACACGGAGCCGGACTGCGACATCGCCCAGGTGAGCATGGCGATCACCAGTGCGGTGAGGGCGAGGGCGGTGACGGCCCGGTAGGGGCGGCGGCGCAGGCCCGCGACGATCCAGATGCCGGCGCCGAGGGTGAGCAGGGAGAGTGTGACGACGGTGGCGCGGGTCGGGAGCGTCCAGTCGACGCCGATGGTGCGGTCGAGGGAGAAGGTGGTCTGGGCGTCGGGGCCGGCCCACAGGAGCGCGGCGGCGGCCAGGGCCGCGCCGAGGACGGTGTAGGCGAGTCCGGCGCGGGGGTGGCCGACGCGGGTGCGTTCGTCTCGCTCGGGTGCGGCGGTCGCGGTTTCGGCTGCCATGTCGTTCACCAGCCTTTCGCTTCGAGGGTGACCAGGCCGCCGCGCGGGGTGCGCAGGTGCAGGATGGCTCTGACCAGGGCGGGGGCGGCGATGAACAGGACGATGATCGCCTGCAGCAGCGTCGAGATGTCGACCGGGACGTCGGGTTGGGCGGAGAGGGCGCCGGCTTTGAGGGCGCCGAACAGGAGTGCGGCGCCGACGATGCCGCCGGGGTGGGCTCGGCCCAGGAGGGCGACGGTGATGCCGTCGAAGCCGTATTCGAGCGCGGTGTTGGGGGTGATGCCGCTGGAGCCGACGCCGAGGGTCAGGGCGGCTCCGGCGAGGCCGGCGAAGGCGCCGGCGGCGCCCATGGCGCTGGTGTAGGTGCGGCCGATGTTCATGCCGGCGGTGGCCGAGGCGTGCTGGTTGAAGCCGACGGCGCGGATGCGGTAGCCGAAGGTGGACTTCGACAGCAGCCACCATACGAGGACGGCGGCCGCGATGCCGATGAGGAGGGCGAGGTTGACGCGCAGGCTGGAGCCGAGGAAGCCGAGCAGGCGCGGCAGGACCGCCGTGTCGTCGACCGGTTTGGTCACCAGTTGGGAGCGGGTGGTCGAGTGCAGGAACTCGGTGCCGATCGCCCAGACCAGGAAGAGTGCGGCGATGTTGTTGAGCATGATCGAGGAGATGACCTCGTGGGCGCCGGTCTGGGCTTTGAGGACGCCGGGGACGGCGCCGAAGGCGGCGCCGGCGATGCCGCCGGCGATGACCGCGAGGGGGATGTGGACGATCGCGGGGGCGTCGATGGCGAAGCCGACGACGAGCGCGCCGAGCATGCCCATGATGAGCTGGCCTTGGGCGCCGATGTTGAACAGTCCGGCGCGGAAGGCGAGGCCGACGGCGAGGCCGGTGAAGATCAGCGGTGTCGCGTAGGTGAGGGTCTCCGAGATGGGGCGGAGGACGTCGCCGAAGTCGGCGTCGCCGGCGACCCACCGGTCGAGGGTGTTGAAGTTGAGGACGGCGCCTTCGAACAGGGAGACGTAGGCGCCCGAGACGACGCGCCAGGACGCTTCGAGGGCGTCGGTGGGCCGGGAGAAGAAGTACGACCAGGTGCCGCGGACGCCTTCGTCGGAGACGATGAGGAGTATCGCGCCGATGGCGAACGCCATGACCAGGGAGTAGATGGTGACCATGACCGAGTTGGCTTCGATCAGGTAGCGGCCGAACAGGGTCATGAACGGCGGGCGGGGCTCCTGGTCGCCGTTCTCGGGCGGTTCGGCGGTCCGGGCCTGGGTGTCAGTGCTCACGGTCGCCGCCGCCTTCCTGGTCGTGGTCGTCTGATGGGGCGTCGCCGACGGCGCCGACCATGAGGCGGCCGATGACCTCGCGGGGCGTGTCGGGGGCGACTTCGCCGACGATGCGGCCGTTGTAGATGACGGCGATGCGGTCGGCCAGGGCGTAGATCTCGTCGAGTTCGGAGGAGATCAGCAGGACGCCGGTGCCGGTGTCGCGTTCGACGATGAGCCGGGTGTGGATGAATTCGGTGGCGCCGACGTCGATGCCGCGGGTGGGCTGCGCGGCGACCAGGAGTCGCCTCGGCCGGGAGAACTCGCGGGCGACGATGACTTTCTGCTGGTTGCCGCCGGACAGGGACGCGACCGCTTCGTTCGGCGACTGGGTGCGGATGTCGAATTCGGCGATGGAGTCGACGGCGCGGGTGCGGATCGCGGCGGCGTCGACGACGCCGTGTTTGGAGTAGGGCTCGTCGCGGTACTGGTTGAGGACGATGTTCTCGGCGACGGTGAACTCGGTGATGACTCCGTCGCGGGCGCGGTCTTCGGGGATGTAGCCGAGCCCGGCTTCGATGCGGTCGGCCGGTGAGGCGCCGGTGGCGTCGCGGCCGTCGATGACGATGGTCCCGGACTCGGGTTTGACCAGGCCGAGGACGGCGCGTGCCAGTTCGGTCTGGCCGTTGCCCTCGACGCCGGCGAGGCCGACTATCTCGCCGGCGCGGACGGTGAGGTCGAGTCCGTCGACGGCTCTGCCGCCGTGGCCGCCGGCGACGGTGAGGCCGTGGATCTCCAGTCGCGGCTCGCCCGGTTCGGCGGGGGCCTTGTCGACGGTCAGGGAGATTTCGCGGCCGACCATCGCCGAGGCCATCTCGGTCTCCGAGGCGGTCGGTTCGAGTTCGGCGACGACCTTGCCGCGCCGGATCACCGTGACGGTGTCGGCGACGGCCTGGACCTCTTTGAGCTTGTGGCTGATGAACAGGATCGAGGTGCCCGATTCGGCCAGTGAGCGCATGATGCCGAGCAGCTCGCGGATCTCGGCGGGGGTGAGGACCGCGGTCGGCTCGTCGAGGATGAGCAGTTCGGTCTTCGGCCCGGAGAGGGCTTTGACGATCTCGACGCGCTGCTGGACGCCGACGGGCAGGTCCTCGACGATCGCGTCCGGGTCGAGCGCGAGCCCGTACCGTTCGGAGACGTCGCGGACGGCCGCCCTGGCGGCCTTCGCCGAGAGCACGCCCGCGGCGCGGGCGTGCTCTCGGCCCAGCTGGACGTTGTCGGCGACGCTGAAGGGCCCGACGAGTTTGAAGTGCTGGTGGACCATGCCGATCCCGGCCTCGATCGCGTCGCCGGGACCGGAGAAGTCCGCCTTCTCGCCGTTGATGAGGATGTCACCGCTGGTCGGCTTGAGGATCCCGTAGAGCATGTTCATCAAGGTGGACTTTCCGGCGCCGTTCTCTCCGAGTACGGCGTGGATCTGTCCGGGCTCCACGGTCAAGTCGATGTCGTCGTCGGCGGTGAACGAGCCGAACTTCTTCGTCAGGCCCCGCAGTTCGAGTCGCAATTGGCGTCCTTCGGGTCCCGGCTAACCGGCGGTCGGCGAGGACGGCGACTCGACGGTGATCGAGCCGTCGATGATGCCGGCCTTGATCTCCTCGAGCTCGGTCTTGGTCTCGTCGGAGACCTCGTCCTCGAACTCGTGGAACGGGGCCAGGGAGACGCCTTCGTTCTCGAGGGTGCCCACGTAGGAGGTGCCTTGGGCGTCGTTGGCCTCGTCGTCGTCGGTGGCGTTGGCGTAGGCGGTGTTGATCGCGTCCTCGACGGCCACGGCCAGGCCCTTCTCGGCGCTGGTGAGGATGGTGTCGCAGTATTCGGCGAGGGACTCGCAGCCGTCGACGTCGACCCAGATGGCCAGGACGTCGTCGTTCTCGTCGGCGGCGGTGACCGCGCCGGTGCCGGCCGGGCCGGCGACCGGGAAGAGGATGTCGGCGTTCTGCGAGATGAACGTCTCGGACAGGCTCTTGCCGCCCGAGGCGTCCTCGAAGCTGTTGAGGAAGGAGCCCTCTTGGGCGTCGGCGTCCCAGCCGACGAGCTCGACGTCGGTGCCCTTGTTCTCGTTGTGGTAGGCGATGCCCTCGGCGAAGCCGTCCATGAAGATCGTCACCGGCGGGATCTGCATGCCGCCCCAGGTGGCGACGGTGCCGGTCTCGGTCTGCGCGGCGGCGACGTATCCGGCCAGGAACGCCGACTGGGCGGTGTCGAACTGGATCGAGGAGACGTTCTCGACCTCGGAGAAGCCGTCGACGGTCGCGAACGGGATGTCGGGGTTCTCGGTGGCGACCGCGTTGACGCTCTCGGTCATGAGGCCGCCGACGCCGACGATGAAGTCGCAGCCGTCGGCGACCGAGTCGAGCAGGTTCGGCTCGTAGTCGGCCTCGTTCGACGACTCCTTGAAGCTGACCGCGATGTCGTCGTTGGCCTCCTCGGCGGCCTGCATGCCGGCCCAGGAGGACTCGTTGAACGACTTGTCGTCGACGCCGCCGGAGTCGGTGACCATGCAGGCCTGGAACGAGGCCTCGGCGTTGTCGCCGGAGTCCTCTTCGGGGGCTTCGCCGCAAGCGGTGAGTGCGAATACGCCCGTGGCGGCGACGCCGGCCACGGCGAGCTTGTACGGCTTCACAGCCATCTTGGTCTCCTTCGACATTTGAGGTACTCCCATAGCGCCTAATCATGGCCGCCGAAGGCGCGGATTGACAGTCACCTTGACGGATTCGTTACCGAAACATCCTATGACTGAGACCAGCTGCGAACAGGTGTTTCGGGCCCACTGCGGCCGCGTTGCGTCCGCGGGGCCCGATCGGCTACCAGAACACGGCCACGCCGACGGTCACCAGGGTCATGAGGCCGATGGCCATGAAGTGCCCGGCCGCGACGGTCTTGCGCTTCTTCCACCACGGGACGACGATCATGACCGCCAGCAGCAGCGCCAGCAGGAACTTGACGCCGAGCTTGGCGTGGTTCGCGTCGGCGCCGGCCAGACCGTAGAGCACCACGCCGGTCGCCAGCTGCGTCGCGATGCCGTAGAGCATCGCGGCGTTGATGCGGTATCGCCTGCCGAGCCAGGCGGCCAGCCAACCGCCGAACACGGCGGCGAATCCCAGCAGGTGCACGTAGCGCAGCAGCAGTTCCACGAATTCCATGACCGGAGTATCGCAGAGCCCGTCCACCGGCCCGTACCCGTTCGCGCTCGCCGTGACCGACTACGGTCGTCCTCGCGTCCAGAGCGGACGCGAGGGCGGCCGCCGGACGTCACAGCACCCGGTGCGCGCCCCTGGAGGCGCGGGCGACGAACACGCGCGGCACCGGCAGACCGGCCGACGCCGCGGCCTCCAGCACCGCCGCCTCGGTCTTCGCGACCGCGTCCGAGGCGACCAGCGCGATCGCGCTGCCGCCGAAACCGCCGCCGGTCATGCGCGCGCCCAACGCCCCCGCGCCGAGCGCGGCGTCGACCGCGCAGTCCAACTCCACCGAGGAGATCTCGTAGTCGTCGCGCATCGACACGTGTGAGGAGGTCAGCAGGTCGCCGATCCCGGCCACCGATCCTCCCTCGAGGACCTTCGCGGTCTCCAGCACCCGCCGGTTCTCGCTCAGCACGTGCCGCAGCCGCCGGTCCAGCCGCTCATCGCCGACTCGGGCGTCCTCCGGGGCGTCGCGGAGCTTCGCGACGCCGAGCAGGCGCGCGGCCTCCTCGCAGTCCGCGCGGCGGGCGGCGTATTCGGAATCGACCAGGCGGTGCGGCGCGTTCGTGTCGACCACGAGCATCGTCAGACCTTCGTCCTCGGGCCGGAACGGCACCTGCGTGCGCGTCAGGTCACGGCAGTCCATCATCATCACCGCGCCCTCCTCGCACATCAACGACGCCGACTGGTCGAGGATCCCGGTCGGCACCCCGACGTACTCGTTCTCGGCGCGCCGGCAGATCACCGCCGCCTCCTCGCGGGAGATCTCGTGCCCGTACAAGCCGGCCAGCGCCGGCAGCACCGAGCATTCCAGGGCGGCCGACGACGACAGGCTCGCGCCGGTCGGCACGTCCGAGTGCACGGCGATCCGCGTCGGCCGCACCGGATAGCCAGCCTCGGTCATCGACCAGGCCACCCCGGCGACGTACGCGCCCCAGCCCTCGACGGCGTCGAGGTCGTCGAAGCGGACGGTCGCCCCGTCCCCGGAGGTCGAGTACAGCTCCCACGACTCGGCTTCGGCCGCCGCCGCGACGGTGTAGTACGGCAGCGCGAACGGCATCACGAAGCCGTCGTTGTAGTCGGTGTGCTCACCGATGAGGTTGACCCGGCCCGGCGCGGCCCACGCTCCCGCGGGCGCGGAGCCGTACTGGGTGCGGAAGACCTCTCCGGCCGTGGCGGCCAGTTGGGCCGCGTGCGCGTCAGGCGTGGACATGCCGGTAGTACTCCCAAGCGTCGGCGACCATGCGGTCGAGGCTGTCGCGGGCGGGTTTCCAGCCCAGTTCGGTCCGGGCCTTCTCGGAGGAGGCCACGAGTTCGGCGGGGTCGCCGGGGCGTCGGCCTTCGACGACGACGGGGAAGTCGGCGCCGGTGACGCGCTTGACGGTCTCGACGACTTCGAGGTTGGAGAAGCCGTTGCCGTTGCCGAGGTTGTAGATCTTGTGCTCGCCGGCTTCGGCGGCCCGCAGCGCCAGCAGGTGGGCGTCGGCGAGGTCGGCGACGTGGATGTAGTCGCGCACGCAGGTGCCGTCCGGGGTCGGGTAGTCGTCGCCGAACAGGACCATCCGGTCGCGCTTTCCGGCGGCGGCCTCGAGTGCGATCGGGATGAGGTGCGTCTCGGGTTCGTGGTTCTCGCCGTGCCAGATGTCGGAGGCGTCCTTGTAGGCGCCGACGACGTTGAAGTAGCGCAGGCTCACCGCGGCGAGACCGTAGGCGGTGACCGCGGATTGGATCGCCATGTCGGCCGAGAGTTTGGTGGCGCCGTAGGTGGAGGTGGGGGCCTTGACGGCGTCTTCGCGGATCGGGATCTCGACCGGGTCGCCGTAGACGGCCGCGGTGGAGGAGAAGACGAGGGTCTTGACGCCTGCGGCGCGCATGGCGCCGAGGAGCCAGAACGTGCCGGTCGTGTTCGCCTCCCAGTAGATGCCGGGCTTCTGCATGGATTCGCCGGCGGCGATGAGGCCCGCGAAGTGGAGTACGGCGTCGAAGGTCTCGTCGAGGACCTCACCGGCGTCGTGGACGGGCCGCCGGACGAGGGTGGCGCCGGCGGGGACGCGCTCGGCGGCGCCGGTGGAGCAGTCGTCGAGGACGACCACGTCGTGGCCTTCCTCCAGGAGCATGGTGGCGACGATGGAGCCGATGTAGCCGGCGCCGCCGGTGACGAGGTATTTCACAGCGCTTCCTTCAATATGTGTGCGGCCTTCTCGGGGCCGAGGTCGTTGACGAACCCGCCCATGACCGACTCCGAGGAGGCCAGGTACTTGACCTTGCCGGCCGCGCGGCGGGTCGAGACGAGTTCGAGGCGCAGCCAGGCGAGGTCGCGGCCTTCGGCGACCGGGGCCTGGTGCCAGCCGGACATGTAGGGCATGGGCCCGTCGTCGAACGCGGCGTCGAAGCGGCCGAGCACCTCGAGGTACAGGGGGGCGAACGCGGACACGTACGCGTCGGGGAGCTCTGCGAGGTCGGCGAAGCGCTCGTTGGGGTAGAGGTGGACTTCGAAGGGCCAGCGCGCGGCGTAGGGCACGAACGCGGTCCAGTGGTCGTTGGCGGCGACGACGCGCGGGCCGCCTCGTTCGGTCTCGAGGATGTCGCCGAAGAGGTTGCGGCCGGTGGCTTCGCGGTGGCGGGCGGCGGCGTCGAGGTGGCGCCGGGTGTGGGGGGTGATGTACGGGTAGCCGTAGATCTGGCCGTGCGGGTGGTGGAGGGTCACGCCGATCTCGACGCCGCGGTTCTCGAAGCAGAACACCTGGGCGACGTCGCCGCGGGCCGACAGGTCGGCGGTGCGTTGGGCGAGGGCGGCCATGACCAGTTCGACGCGTTCGGGTCCGAGGTCGGTCAGGGAGGCGTCGTGGCGGGAGGAGAAGCAGACCACTTCGCAGCGTCCGGTGGAGGGGACGGTGATCTCCAGGCCGGGTTCGGCGTCGCCGCCCGGCTCGGTTCCGTCGGCTTCGCCGCCGCTGTACTTCTGGGTTTCGTCGGCTTCGCCGCCGAAACTGGGGAACCGGTTCTCGAAGACGGCGACGTCGTAGTCGGGGGCGGGGATCTCGGTCAGTTCGTCGCCGTCGCTGGGGCACAGGGGGCAGGCGACCGGCAGTTGGGGGCGGGCGTTGCGGCCGGCGGAGACGGCGATCCACTCTTCGCGCAGCGGGTCGTATCGCAGCTGCCCGGCGCGGGAGCGTTCGCCGAGGTCGCGCTTGTCGGTGAAGGAGCCGCGTCCGGCGCCGGGTTCGGTGTTGAAGTAGAGGATCTGGCGGCCGTCGGCCAGGGTGCCGGTCTCCAGGTGGGTTCGCGATTCGGTCACTCGGTGCTCTTCTCGGTTTCGGGTACGGGGGCGAGGATCAGCTGGTCGACGTGCTCGGTGAGGACCGCGCGCGCCGTTTCGTCGAGTGCGTCGTCGGTGACGACGACGTCGGCGTCGTCGAGGGAGGCGATCGTGGCGATGCCGACGACGTCGAATTTGGTGTGGTCGGCGGCGACGACGAGGCGGCGTCCCTTGCCGGCGAGGGTGGCGACCGTTTCGGCTTCGAGGAGGTTGGGGGTGGTGAATCCGGCCCGCTCGGACATGCCGTGGACGCCGAGGAAGACGGTGTCGACGTTGACTCGTTCGAGGGAGGCGACGGCGAAGGGGCCGACGAGGGCGTCGGAGGGGGTGCGGACGCCGCCGGTGAGGATGACGGTCTGGTCGGGGCGGCCGGAGCGGTAGAACACGTCGGCGACCGGGACGGAGTTGGTGACGACGGTCAGTTCGGCGACGTCGGTGAGGCGGTGGGCGAGGGTCCAGGTGGTGGTCCCGGCTGACAGGGCGATGGCCTGTCCGGGGCCGACGAGGCCGGCGGCGGCTTCGGCGATGGCCTCCTTCTCGGCTTCCTGCCGCACCTGTTTGACGGCGAAGCCGGGCTCGGTGGTCGAGCCGAAGTCGACGGCGGTGGCGCCGCCGTGGACTTTGGCGACCAGGCCCCGGTCGGCGAGGGTCTCCAGGTCGCGGCGGATGGTCATGTCGGAGACGCCGAACTCCTCCACCAGCTCGGACACCCTCACGGCGCCGGTGCGGTGGACGCGTTCGGCGATCCGGCTCTGTCGCTGTTGCGCCAGCATCTTCGATGGCCCCCTTGCGTTTCACAAGCACAGTGCTCAAGATCAAACACAATTAAACATGACTTTGGGCTCCGACGCAATACCGGGTGGCCGCGGTCTCGGCCCGGATGTCAGAATCGACCCATGACCACTGCGGACCGCAAACCCCGGGTGCTCTCGGGGATCCAGCCGACCTCGGACTCGTTCCACCTCGGGAATTACCTGGGCGCGCTGCGGCAGTGGGTGGCGATGCAGGACACCGCCGACGCCTTCTACTGCGTCGTCGACCTCCACGCGATCACCGTGGAGCACGAGCCGAAGGTGCTGCGCGAACGCTCCCGCGTCTCGGCCGCGCAGCTGCTGGCCCTCGGCCTCGACCCGGACCGGTGCACCCTGTTCGTCCAGTCGCAGGTGCCCGAGCACCCGATGCTCGAATGGGTGCTCGGCTGCGAGACCGGCTTCGGCGAGGCATCGCGGATGACGCAGTTCAAGGACAAGTCGGCCAAACAAGAACGCACAACGGTGGGCCTGTTCACCTACCCGGTGCTGCAGGCGGCCGACATCCTGCTCTACCAGACCGACCAGGTGCCGGTCGGCGAGGACCAGCGCCAGCACCTGGAACTGACCCGGGACCTGGCGATCCGGTTCAACGGGACCTACGGGGACACCTTCACCGTCCCCGAGGCCTTCATCGTCAAGGAGACCGCGACGATCAAGGACCTGTCCGAGCCCGAGCGGAAGATGTCGAAGTCCTCTTCGGGGCCGCGCGGCTGCCTCAACCTGCTCGACGCGCCGAACCAGATGCGCAAGAAGATCAAGAGCGCGGTGACCGACTCCGAGGCCGAGGTGCGCTACGACCCCGAGCGCAAGGCAGGGGTGTCGAACCTGCTGAACATCTACTCGGCGCTGACCGGGACGAGCGTCGAGAAGCTCGAGTCGGAGTACCAGGGCAAAGGCTACGGCGACTTCAAGAGCGACCTGGCCGACGTCGTCGCCGAGGCGCTCGAGCCGATCGCGACGGCCACGAACGAGTACCTGTCCGACAAGGCCGAGCTGGACCGGATCCTGACCCGCGGCGCCGAGAAGGCCCGCACGGTCGCCTCGCGCACGCTGGCCAAGACCTACAAGAAGGTCGGATTCTTCCCCCCGGCGGCACATTAGTGGAGGAGCGCCAGTCCCGCGGTGGGGCGGGAGCGGACGACCCCGACATAGCCGGCGCCCACGGCGTCACGGTCGGCGTGGCGATACCCGTGCCGCAGCCGTGGCGGGACCGGCTCGACCGGGCCCGGATCGCCTCGGGCGATCCGCTCGGCGGGGCGATCCCGGCGCACTTGACGCTCCTGGGGCCGACTGAGATCGGCGCCGACGCGCTCGGGCCGCTGGAGGCGCACCTGGCGGAGGTCGCCGACCGGACCGCCCCGTTCGAGCTGCATCTGCGCGGGACGGGTTCGTTCCGGCCGGTCACCGAGGTGGTGTTCGTGGCCGTGGTCGACGGCATCGCGATCTGCGAGCAGCTCGAGGCCGCGATCAGGAGCGGCCCGGTCGACCGCGAGCAGCGGTTCCCGTACCACCCGCACGTGACCGTCGCCCAGGACGTCGGCGAGGCGGCCTTGGACCGGACCTTCGCGGAGCTGTCCGGTTTCGAGGCGAAGTTCACCGTCGAGGCGTTCACGCTCTACACCCACGGCACCGCCGGCGACCCGATCGGGACGGCCACGCCGTGGACGCCGCGCCACGAGTTCCGATTCGGACGCCGCTAGAAGTCGAAGAGCTCCTCGAAGACGCTCTTGCGTTTGCGCTTCTTGTAGGAGCGGTCGTCATAGTAGCGGTCGCGGTCGTCGTAGCGGCGGTCGTACGAAGGCGGCGGTGGGGGCGGCGGAGCGGCCGGGACGCCGGAGTTGAACGCCGCCTCGGCGTCGAGCAGGTGGTCGAGCTCGCCGCGATCGAGGAAGATGCCCTTGCATTCGGTGCACTGGTCGACGACGACGCCGTTGCGCTCGTACTGCCGCATCAAACTATGACATTTAGGACAGAGCATTTCCATGCAGCCAAGATACCGTGCCCCGGCCCCGATCCGCCAACGCGCGGGCCGGAACGCGCTGCGCCGGGCGGCAATCCGGCCACGACCGACATCGGTAAGAAATCCGACTAAAGCCGTTCCAGGGTCGACATCAGGTCACGGTTCGTGACAACGTCTCGGTGTTGTGGGCCACCCCCACATCTGATGCCGAAAGGAAGAGCACAGTGAAACGCATTCTGATGGCGCTCATGGCACTCGCAGCGGCCGCGGCGTTCTCCACCACGTTCGCCGCCTCCGCGGGCGCCGCCCCCGCGACCGGCGGGACGGCCGAAGCCGCCGCGACCTGCACCGCGGTCGCCGAAGAGAACCGCGCGGTCTGGGCCGAACCGGGCCTGTCCGGCGGGACCGTCGGATCGGTCGTGGCCGGGCGCGCCTACACCGCCGCGTGCGGGCTGGTCGAAGGCGAGTCCTACTACGCCTGCGGGTCCGCCACCAGCCTGTGGGCCTACGTCAACTACTCCGGCGACCGCTGGGGCTACCTGCCGAGCACCTGCCTGTCCTGGGCCTCGTAGTCGGGGCGCAGCCGTGAAGCGGGCGGTCCCGGAGCCGGGCTCCTGGACCGCCCGCTTCAGTGCGTACCGGACCGCCCGCTTCACGCACTTCCTCCGTCAGTGCGTGCTGGACCGCCCGCTTCACGCACTTCCTTCGTCAGTGCGTGAAGTGCCTGGTCCCGGTCAGGTACATGGTCACGCCGGCCTGTTCGGCGGCGGCGATGACCGCTTCGTCGCGGACCGAGCCGCCGGGCTGGACGACGGCGGTGACGCCGGCGGCGGTGAGGATCTCCAGACCGTCGGGGAAGGGGAAGAAGGCGTCGGAGGCGGCCACGGCGCCCTTGACGCGGTCGCCGGCGCGTTCGACCGCGAGCCTGGCCGCGTCGACGCGATTGACCTGGCCCATGCCGACGCCCACCGAAGCGCCGCCGGCGGCCAGCAGGATCGCGTTCGACTTGACCGACCTGACCGCGCGCCACGCGAAGACCAGATCGGCGAGCGTCCGCTCGTCGGCCGCCTCACCGGTGACCAGCCGCCACTGCGAGGCGTCGTCGCCCTCGGCGTCGATGCGGTCGGGCCGCTGCACGAGCACCCCGCCGGAGACGGGCTTGAGCTCGAGCGCCGACGGCCGCCACTGCGGGGCGCGCAGCAGGCGGACGTTCTTCTTCTTCGACAGGATCGCCACGGCCTCATCGGAGAACGCGGGCGCGACGACCACTTCAGTGAAGATCTCGGCGATCTGGTCGGCGGCGGCCGCGTCGACCTCCCCGTTGGCGGCGATGACGCCGCCGAAGGCGCTCACCGGGTCGCATTCGTGGGCCTTCTTGTGGGCCTCGGCGATCGATCCGGCCACGGCGATCCCGCACGGATTGGCGTGCTTGATGATCGCCACGCACGGTTCGGCGAAGTCGTGCGCGGCGCGCCAGGCGGCGTCGGCGTCGGTGTAGTTGTTGAACGACATCGCCTTGCCGTGCAGCTGCTCGGCCTGGGCGAGCCCGGCCGGGGCGAGCGGATCGGTGTACAGCGCCGCGCTCTGGTGCGGGTTCTCCCCGTACCGCAGGTCGGCGGCCTTGGCCAAGGGCGTGGCGATGAACTCGGGCAGCGCTTCGTCCTCGGCCTGGTCGGCGAGCCAGGTCGCCACCGTCGAATCGTAGGTGGCCAGGTGCGCGAAGGCCTTGGCGGCCAAGCGGAGCCGCTGCGAAGCGGTGGTGCCGCCGGCCGCGGTCGCGGCGCGGACCAGGTCGTAGTCGGCCGGGTCGACCACGACCGCGACGTTGGCGTGGTTCTTGGCGGCGCCGCGCACCATCGAAGGGCCGCCGACGTCGATCTTCTCGACGACGTCGTCGAAACCGGCGCCGGAGGCGACCGTCTCGGCGAACGGGTACAGGTTGCCGACCAGCAGGTCGAACGGTTCGATGCCGAGCTCGGCGAGCTGATCGCGGTGGGAGTCCTTGCGCACGTCGGCGAGCATGCCCGCGTGCACCTTCGGGTGGAGGGTCTTGACGCGGTCGTCGAGGATCTCGGGAAAGCCGGTGAGCTCCTCGACCTTCGTCACCGGGACGCCGGCCTCGGCGATGCGGGCCGCCGTCGAGCCGGTGGAGACGATCGCGACTCCGGCGTGGGAGAGGTCGCGGGCCAGGTCCACGACGCCGGTCTTGTCGAAGACCGAGATGAGGGCCCGTTTGACGGGCTTGCGCTGTTCAGACACGGATGCACTGCTCCTGCTTCGATGAAGATGACTGCGGCCCAGGCGTTCGACCGCAGTTACAGGTTCAGCAGTGCCGCTCCCCGGTGGTGCTCCACCTGCGAACGTCCCCCAGGTTCCCCCTCAACAACGAGCTGCCCGGTCCGTGCCACGGGAAACCTCGGTGTCGACGTCCTCGCCAGTTGCGACAGGCCGAGACTAACACGCCGGTCCCCGCAGTCCGTGCACCTCCGGAAGCGGCCGGTGAGACCCGCCACCGGCGGCCGGCGCCGACAGCGGCGGCAGGCAGGCGAAGGCCACGACGAGGGGCACTGGAGGTCGTCATCCGAGACTGACGCGGCGCCCCTCGACGGTCCAGCCGTCGCGGACCATGCGGCCGACCGCTTCGACCAGTTGGGCGCGTTCGGCTTCCTTGATGCGTTCGGTCAGGGTCTCGACGGTGTCGTCATCGCGGACCTCGACGGCGGTCTGGGCGATGATCGGGCCGGTGTCGACGCCGTGGTCGCAGATGAACAGGGTCGCGCCCGCGAGTTTGACGCCGGCCTTCAGCGCCTCGGCGGGCCCGTTCATGCCGGGGAAGGCCGGCAGGAGCGAGTTGTGGGTGTTGATGTACCGGCCGGGGAAGGCATTGAGGAAGCGCGGGCCGCACAGTTTCAGGAATCCGGCCGAGACGACCAGGTCCGGTTCGAAGGAAGCGACGGTCTCGGTCAGCGCCGCGTCCCAGGCGTCGCGGTCGGGGTGGTCGCGGACGCGTTGCACGAACGTGGGGATGCCGGCCGCTTCGGCGCGTTCGAGGCCGCGAATGCCGTCGCGGTCGGCGCCGACGGCCACGACCGTCGCGCCGTAGGCGGGGTCGCGGGAGGCGTCGATCAGGGCTTGCAGGTTGGATCCGGAGCCGGAGACGAGCACGACGATGCGGCTGGTCGCGGCGGTGTCCGCCGAGCCGGAGTCAGGTGTGGCCACGCGTGCACACTAACGCGTCGTCGCGGGCGGGCAAGGGTTCGGGGATGACGACCGTGTCTCGCCGCACCAGCTCGGCTTCGGCGGCGCGGCGGTGGACGGCGAACAGGCGCGCGATCAGGGCGGCGCCGACCAGGCCGAGGAGGATCTGGAGGCCGCCGAGGGCGGCGACCGGCAGCGGGTCGGGGCCGATCTCGGCGAGCCGGCCGCGGCCGGCGGCGCCGCCGGAGAGCCACGAGAGGCCGCCGAGGAGGACCGCGGCGGTGGCCGAGGCGAGGATCGCGGCGGTGGTGACCCGCGGCAGTCGCAGGTCGGGGGAACGGTAGGTCAGCAGGACGCCGAAGACGGCGGCGAGCATGAGCGGCAGGCCGATGAGGACGGTCGCGGCGGCCGGGAGGGGGCCGGCGGGCACGGCGGCGAACACCGGGAACGCCGGCAGGGGTCCGAGTTCGACCAGTTCGGCCTGGACGGCGGTGCCGGCGCCGACGGCGAAGCCGGGCCCGGACATGTAGGCCACGGCCCATACCGCGAGGTTCGGGAGGTAGATGACGGTCAGCAGCGCCACGGCCCAGGCGCCGCCGCCGTAGAGGCCGAGCGTGTCGGCGACGGCCGGGCCGCGGACGGCGAAGGCGACGCCGACGGCGGCCGAGCCGAACGCCAGGAGCGCGGCCACGACGAGGGTGCCGGTACGGAGGGCGCGCCGCAGCCACACCGACTGGCGTTCCCAGGGCAGGAGTCCGGCTTCGCGTGCCGAACCGTAGGCGGTGGCGGCTGCCGCGGACGGCGCGGTGTAGGCGAGCGTTTCGAGGACCGAGACCGAGAACGGGCCGGTGGAGGCGAGCGCGGCCACTCCGGTAGCCAATCCGATGTAGAGGATGGAGACGGATCCGGCGGCGGCCCGGACGGCGGCGGCGTCGCGGCCGCCGATCGCGCGGGTGGTGCCGGCGGCGGCTTTGGCCAGGCGCCACAGGAGCACGGCGGTCAGCAGCAGCGGCGTGACCGTCAGGTGCAGCGTTCCGATGTCGACGGCGACGCCGTGCCCGGCGAGCCAGGCGACGCCGGCTGCGGCCACGACGCTCGAGACGGCGCCCTCCCGGCCGGCCGGCCACCACGCCAGGATCGTGGCCACCAGGATCGGGGTGTACACGACCGTGAAGCACCACAGCACCGTCGCCACGGCCGAGGCGATGAGCGTGCGCGGCCGACGCGAGGACGTCGGGCGCGAGGCGGGGTCGACGACCACCGTGTCCCGTTGCCCCGACTGGACGGAAACCGACGGCCGATCAGGTCGTTTCTCCACGTCGACCAGTGTGGCACAGGACGGGCGCGCTGGAGGGCGAGGGAAATGCGAGGATGAGTCGGCACGTCCGGTCGCGCGAGGCGGCCGGCTTCAGAGCGACTGGAGGCGACCATGCAGGGTCCCGGTGACTTCTTCGCGACGACCGAGGCGTACGAAGTGGTGGACGGCGACACGTTCCGAGCCGTCCTCGGCGGCGAGAAGACCCGCGTGAGGATCATGGGCATCAACGCCCCCGAGTCCGGGGGCTTTCGCGAGGCCGAGGACTGGGGCTCCGAGGCGAAGGCCTACGCCAAGCGGAAACTCGAGGGCCGCACCGTCCACTTGTTCACCGACCCCGGCGACCCGATCTACGACCAGTACGACCGGCTGCTGGCGCACGTGGTCATGGAGAACGGCATCAACTACGCCGTGCAGGCCGTGGCCGAAGCGTAGGCACGTTGAGGACGTATAAGCCTGCATGGGTGTCGGTCTGTGCGGTGTCGCCTCCTCCGCACAGTCCTATGCGTACAGCAGCCCCGGGCCTGGTCCCCACGACCGCCCGGGGCTGCTCGCTTGGGTTACGACAGGGACCGGGGCCCTTTGTGGCCGTTCAGGCTGGGCGTGCCTTCGTCGATGAACGCCTTGCCGAGGGCCATGCTCTGGCGCTCGATCGTTTGGGCGCGCCGGTGAACACCCTCGACGGCGCGGTTGATTTTGTTGACGGTGGCCCGCTCCTGGCGGATGAGCTGCTCGATCCGGTTGGCGCGCCGTTCGATCGTGCAGTGCAGCCATGCGGCGAGCGAGCAGCAGATGAGGCCGATCCACAGGCCCACGAGGACGAGCTCATGCTCGAGGGGGACGACGGGTTCCCGGAGGTGGATGAGGACGGTCATGGTGCCGACGAGTGCCGGCGTGGCACCGATGAGGAGGTGACGGACGATTTCGGGGCTTTTCTGGTCTGGTGATTCATCCATGAGGCGCTCCGTTGCGCGTAGGGAATCGGATTGTCACGGTACCGTCACATAACTCTATGACACCGGGTGTTTACCCGCCAGTCATCCGAACGTCCGGTGAATCATGGCCGTTTTCTGTGCAACCTTTTGTCGGGTGGCCGACAGTTACGCCCGTCGCCGCTGTTCGTAGCGCTTCATGAGGTCGTCCAGGTCGTCTTTCATCCTCTGCAGGTCCCTCTCGTACATCTCGACCATCGCGACGTACGGTGCGCGTTCCTCGTCGGTGAGGTGCGGGCTCGTCGCCAGCGCGCGAGCGCGCCTGATTATCGCCTCCACACTCTCGACGGCCTCCGGCGTCGGCTCTCCCGTGGCTGCTCTCGCTTCCGCCTCGCTGCGGCGGCCGGCCTTCACCTCCAGGGTGACGAGAACCTGCGCGGGGTCCCGTCCGGCGCGGGGGGCGAGGCCGTTGGCGATCATGCGGAGGCTGTCGGTGGTCGGCTGGTGGCTGCCTGCCCGCCATCGCCCGATCTGGGTCGGCCTGACGCCGGTGAGGTCCTCCAGGATCGTCGTGTTCGGCGTGCCCCGGCGAGAGTCCGGGACGCCCGCCGCCCTCGACAGCTCGTCGAGGTACTTCATGAACTCCCCGTGTGCCCACCCGCGCTTGCTCATAGGCAAGAGATTAGGGCTCTTGGTATGTCGGCGCAATCGCTTGCTAGAGAGCGACTTACGGCGGCCTAGCTGCGCCTTTTCTGCCGTAGCTGTCATGCATATCTTCCCTTCGTGGCTTGCCTACAGGCAAGTCTGATTTGTCCATGCTACCTGAGTCAACCCCCCCTGGGGAACTTGCCTGCGAGCAAGTAGGGTGCTATGGTCGCTTACATGCAAGCGAGTGAGCAAGAAATCTTCGACTGGGACGTCTTCGACGAGCTCTGTCGGGAACGCGGCTGGGACCGCCCAAGCGAGCGCGCCAACGCGCTCGGCGTTCACATCGGGACGGTCATGCGCCTCGAGGCCGGCGAGCGCCGCCCCGGCCTCACCTTCGCCAATCGCTGCCGCCGGGTCTTTGGCCTGGAGAACTTCGTCCGACTCTTCCCTCTGCCGAACCCCGAGGAGGCCAGCGATGTCGACGCCTGAACCCGCGAACGCCGAGGCCAACCAGCAGCAGCGCACCCCCGAGTACCCGCCGCTCGCCCCGCGCGTGGGCGACCGCATCGCCGAGATCTTCGGCCCCGGAATCCGGCGCGAACTCGCGGCCCTCCAGCGCGAGCCCGCCTCCGCTTAGACCTCCCTCCGCCGGCCTCCCCAGGAGCCGGCACGGGGCCGCCACCGATGTGGGGCAACGGGGCGGCGGCCCCGCTTCAACGCCGAAACGAGAGGAACACGAACACATGAGCGACCTGGAACGGTTCGACTTCGAAGGACTCGACGAGTCCGCCTTCGGCCTCCACCCTGAGCACGGACCGCTGGTCCACAAGGCGAAGTTCATGAAGTGGATCGGCTACGACACCGCCAACGCCTCCAGGACCGCTGACCGCCATCTCCAACCAGGAGACCTGGTCAAGGGGGTTTTCAGTCCGATCGGACTGAAAAATCAGCGGGGCCGGAAGGCCGACGCCCTCACCAAGCGAGGTGTTCAGCGCCTCCTGTTCCGCTCCGATCACCCCAAGGCCATCCAGTACACCGACCGCGTCCTGGACATGCTCGACCAGCTCGACCGCACCGGCATGGTCGTCGACGAGCAGCGGATCACCGACGACCAGATCGAGGCCGGCAAGGAGCGCCTGGACGCCCTGCAGCGTCAGCGGCTCGCCGAGCGCATGGACTACGGGCACGTCAAGCACGCTCTCGCGCAGGGCGGGGCGATCTCCGAGGACTACCGGGTCGTGCAGAACACCCTCTACATCGAGTTGTTCGGCATGACCGCCGCCGCGATCCGCGCGGTACAGCCGCAGCTGACCGGCGAGCGGCGCAAGGACGGCGAGTTCACGGCCGCGTCGAAGACGGTCGCCAAGAACTACCTCACCGAAGCGCAGCTGTCGCTGCTGAACAACACGGTGCTCGCGATGTTCGTCCAGATCAGCCAGCACTACCCGAACGGCGCGAGTGTCCGGCAGATGCTCGACGCGGTCCACCGCGCCGTCGCCCTCACCAAGCCTCGGGCGGTGGCGGCATGAAGCGCCCGATCCGGCCGGCCTACACGCGCAAGATGCGCGAGCTCGACGAGATGACCGGTGGCCGCCTCCCGCGCCCCGAGCTCCGGCGGGCCGCCGAGAACAGCCGATACGTCGAAGGCGAGCTGGTCCTCAACGCCGATGGCGTCCGCATCCTCATCGAGTACTCGCCGCTGGACCCGGTGACCAAGGAGCTGAGGCGGGAGCAGTTCGAGGCGTCCGTCGCGAACGTCCAGCGCAACCGCGACCAGTAGCCGTCCCCTTGGGGGCTCGCCGGGTTCGACACCCGGGACGGCACGCAAGAAGGCCCCGACCGGTGACGCGGTCGAGGCCAAGGCCACGGAGAAAGAAAGGAAGTCCACTCCGTGAACACGAACCCTACCCAGACGACCGAGGCGCGGCAACTCGCCGACGAGGTTGACGACCTCCGCACCGAGCGCGACGCCATCCGCGCCGAACTCCAAGGCGCCCGTAAGGGCCTCGCCGACACCCGCGACCTGATGCGCGCGGTCCTGGACGCGGTCGACGTGCCGCTCCCAGCGACCGGCGGCGACGAAACCGCCTACTACTGCCTGATGGCGTCCCGGGCGGGCGTCGTCCGGGCCGCGCTCCAGACCGCCCTGGAGGACGCCTACAACGTCCCGGTCATGACCCGGCACCTCCGCGACACCGCCGGAGGTGCCCAGTGACCCCGAACGTCCTGGACCTGGCCGACTGGACCGCCCGCGACGACTCGATGCCGCGCCCGGCCCCGAAACCGGAACCCTTCAGCCCCGCGCGGCCGATCCCGCCGTACCCGCCGGAACCGAAGTGCGGCTCCCACGCCTACTACTGGGTCGTCTCCGACGCCTCCCAGCGGCTCGTGTGCGGCCCGCACCTGCACCTGATGCTCGCCCTGCTCTACACCGAGCACCCGGTGATCGCCGCCGAGGAGCCCGAGCCCGGTCAGCTCTGCGAGTACCCGGGGGTGGCCCGATGAACGACAACACCACCGAACTGCCGACGTACACGCGCCCGGTCGGCGGCACCGACCCGCACCCGGCCAAACCCGAGAAACTCCTCGAGGCCCTCGACGCGCAGCTCGACACCGTGTGGGCCGCGATGGAGCGCCGCGGCACCCTCGCGGGCGCCGAGGCGCTGCAGAAGGCCACCAGCGAGCTCGTGGCGCTGTCGCAGTCCCTCGACGGCTACGCGGCCACCCGCGCCGAGATGCTCACCGGCACCGCCGAGGTGGCGCTCTCCCACGAGGCCGACCCGGACCCGTACGACACCGCGATGTCCGGCCTCGACGAGGCACCCAAGCGCCGCGTCCGGTCGCTGGTCGCGCGCCTGTTCGGGGGTGGCCGATGAACCGCCGCCGCGCTGCCCTCGCCTGCGCTGGCGCCATCGCCGCCGGCCTGGTCCTCATCGCCGCCGGTGTCGCCGTCGGTGAGGCCACCGACCCGTGCCTGAGGGCACAGGCCCCCGTCCACGCCGCCGCGGCGTACGCGCTGGCCGGCTACTGGGCCGAGACCCGGGGCGTGGTCGACGCCCGCACCTGGCTCGCCCACCCGATCCGCACCGTCCACGCCCTCGTGGCCCGTATTGGAGGCTCCCGATGACCGTCGAATACGCCGTCGCGCTCGCCGCCTCGGCGACCGCGTTCGGGCCGCTGATGCTCATGTGCGCGGTCCTGTGGTGGCCGCTGCACACCGACAGGCGCCCGGTGCGCCGCGCCGTGGCCGCCGTCGGCCGCCTCCTCGCCCGCGCCGACGCCCCCGACACCGACTGGCCCCGCCAGGACTGGAGGAGCCAGTGACCGCCGCGCAGATCCTCATGGCCGCCGGGGGCTCCGCCATCGTCGCCGGCGTGATCGCCGCCGTCGCGTTCTTCTCCTCGGCCGCCGCCGACCGGCGGGCCGTGCAGGAGCCGACCGGCGAGCTCGACTCCGTCGACGACGCCGACACGCTCGCCAACCTCTACCCGGTCACCCAGGCCCCAGCGCTGACCCGGATCGAGGAAACCCGCATCCGCGCCATTGAGCGCGGCCTCATGACCGACCCCGAGCTCTCCCGACTCGCCCGCCGCCACGTGAAAGGCACCTCATGAAAACCGCAATCGGCATCGCCGCCGCCATCGTCCTCTTCCTCTGCTGCGGCGCCTACTACTGGGGGTCCGAGGACACCATCACCTGCACCGTGAGCGAAAAGGACCGCACCACCGCCAGCAGCGGCGACGGCGGCTCCAGAAGCGTCCACCGGGTCTACACCGAGGACTGCGGCGTCCTCGAAGTTGGCGACGCGCTCCCGCGCGGTCAGTTCGACTCGGCCGACGTATACGCCTCGCTCGAGCCCGGCGCCACCTACGAGTTCACGACGATCGGCTGGCGCATCCCGCTCCTGTCGATGTTCCCGACCGTCATCGACGCCACGGAGGTCCAGTAGCCATGACCGACACCAGCAATCGCCCGCTGACCGTCCCCGAGCTGCACGCGATGTTCGAGGCGACCGACAACGCCGCCATCGCCGCCGAGCGCAGCTCCCTCCCCGACTGGCTCCGCGAGGACGACCGCCACGGCCCCGGCCCGGCGCCGCTGCGGACCCTCCTCATCGCCGACTACCTCGAAGCGAAAGAGCGCTCCGAAGAGGGCCACGGCGAGGCCGAGGAGCGCCTGCTGAGGCTCGGCGAGCAGTTCGGCGCCGCCCGCGCGCTCGCCCGCTACCTGGTCGACGCCGGGGAGTACGCGACCGCCCGCGAGGCCACCGACGCGATCGAGGCCGGGCGCGTGGTCGGTTTCCCCACCGGCCGCGACCTTTCGGAGGTGCCGTTCTGATGGCGACCTGGATTGACGAGATCTTCAAGGCCGTGCCCGTGGTCGGATGGGACGCATCTGATGGCGTCTGGCTCGAGGCGCGCCGGTCGGGCCTGGGCGGGTCGGACGTGTCGGCCGCGCTCGGGTTCTCCCGGTACCGGTCGCCGTGGGACGTGTGGCGCGAGAAGACCGGCGAGCGCCCGCTCGACGGCGAGCCGCCCTCGGAGGCGGCCGCGCTGGGGACCGCGCTGGAGCCATGGCTCCTCGGGCAGGCCGAGGCGGTCCTCGACGCGCCCGTGTACCTGACGCCGGCGCGCACCTACGCGCACCCCGATCACGATTGGCGCCGCTGCTCGCCCGATGGGGTCTTGGCCGACGGCCGCCTCGTCGAGTGCAAGACCGCCGGGCTCGCATCCGGTTTCGGCACCCCGCCGGGGTGGGCCGACGAGCGTGTCCCTCTCGGCTACGAGTTCCAATGCCGGTGGTCCATGCACGTCATGGACGCGCCCGCGGTCGAGGTGATCGGGCTCGTCGCCGGTCTGGGCCTGGTCCGCCGCACGATCGAGCGCGACGCCGGGATCGAGTTCAAGCTCGTCTCGCAGCTCGGCGAGTGGTGGGACCGGCACGTGGTCGCCGGCGCCGAGCCGCCGCTGTCGGCGGCCGACGCCGCGCTCATCGCCGAGCTGTACCCGTCCGCGACGGCCGAGGAGGTCGCCCTCGACGGGACCGACGCGGCCGAGCACTGGGAGACCTACCTGGCCGCGCGCGAACGCGAGAAGGCCGCGAAGGCGGAGAAGGAGGCCGCCGGCGCCGAGCTCAAGGCGCTGATCGGCGACGCCGCGAAAGGCACGGTCGAGGGCCACGTCGTTGCGTCCTGGTCGAACAAGGCCGGATCGGTCGACTACAAGCGGTACGCCGCCGACCTGGCCGAACTGCTCGCGGCCGAGGACATCCCCGCCCCCGACCCCGGCGACTACCGCAAGCCCGGCGGCCGGGCGTTCAGCGTCAAGGAGATCAAGTGAACACCGCGCCTACTGTGGCCGACGCGCTCGAGCTGCGCGACCAGGCCGCCCAGACACCGGCCCCGCCGTCGCTGGTCGACGAGATCACGGGCATGGAGCCGAAGTTCCAGGCCGCCATGCCGCGCGGCGCCGAGGCGACACAGCTCATCCGCGACGCGTTCGGGCTGCTGCGGACGACACCGCTACTGGGCCAATGCAACCGCCTGTCGGTCCTCGGCGGGCTGATGAACATCGCGCAGCTCGCGCTCCGGCCCGGCGTCCTCGGGCAAGCCTGGCTGGTCCCGTTCTTCAACAGTAAAGGCGGCCCGAAGAACGCCTCGGGGAAACCGAAGGGCGAACACGTCGCACAGCTCGTCATCGGCTACCGCGGATACGTCGAGCTCGCCCACCGGTCCCCGATCGTCGCCGGCATGGTCGCCCGCACCGCCTACGAGAACGACCTGTTCGAGGTCGAGCTCGGCACCGCCGACCGGATCATTCACAAGCCGCTCATGGACGGCGACCGCGGCAAGCCGATCGCGTTCTACGCCGTCGGCAAGTTCGCGAACGGCGGCTACACGTTCCGGTGGATGACCAAGGCGCAGATGGACAGCCACCGCGACCGGTTCGCCGCCAAACCGCACAAGGGCCCCTGGCGGGACCACTACGAGGCCATGTCCGAGAAGACCATGGCTCGCCAGGTCGCCAAGTACATGCCGCAGGCGACCGACCTCTCACGCGGCCTGGCCGTCGACGAGACCGTCCGTCTCGACGTCAACCCCGATCTGTCCCCGACCGACGCCTCACGGCACATCGAGGGCGAGCACGTCGACGGTGACGAGACACCACAGGAGGACCAGTGAAATCGAACGCCCGAACGTCCCAGATCAGCGCGGCGCAGGCCGCCCGCATCCTCGAGCGGGATCTCGGCCGGTGCGTCGTGTGCGGCGCCGAGGTCGCCGGGGGCCGCCGCGCCCGGTGGGACATCCACCTGCGCGTCCCCCGGCCGGCCACCGGGCAGGGCGACGACCCGCGCGTCCTGTGCGACTCCAACTTGGTGGCCGTCTGCGGTGTGGCCTCCTCGGGCACCAAATGCGCCGGCGCGCTCGGACAGTATCCGATCGCGGCCCGCGCCCGCGGCCTGGTCCTGTGGCGCTCACAGTCGCCGTGGCTGGTCCCGGTCCAGGTGTGGACGGCCGCGACCAAAGGGCACCTCTTGGAGGAGTACACGACGCCGTACGTCCTCGACGACGGCGGCGGCCGGTCCGCTTTGACACGCCTGGACGAGCTGCGCGCCGCGATCAACCTCGAGGCTGCCGCATGAGCACACCTGGACTGTTCGACGCCGAGCCGTACCGGCGCGACCCGATCCCGACCAGGTCCGAGCCCGAGCAGCTCTCGGCCGGGCGGCGGCTCACCCTCCGCCAAAAGCGCGACATCGAACGCGGCTGGCACCCGCTGTCGAAGGTCAACCCCGGCGGCGGCCTCAAGCTCGCCCCCGCCGGGACCGGGACTTGCGGCGAGTGCCGATTTCGGGAGCCGTCGGCCAACCGGTCGTACCCCAAGTGCCTGTACGGCGCGTACGAGGAGCACGGCGTCAACTCCGAAGGCCGCCCGTACACGCTCACCCGCTACCCGCGGGTGGCGTCCTCGGCGCAGACCGACTGCCGCGCTTGGTGGCCGGCCTGCACAGATTTCGAGCCCAAGGAGGTCGAGTGATGGGCCTCCAGGGCTGGCTGTCAACCTGCCCGGCCTCGGGGGGCCTGCGCTCCTACGGGTCCCGCAAGGCCGCCCGGGGGCCCCGTCGGGCGCTGGCGCGTGAGCACTCCGCGCGGCTGTCGCAGCTTCAGATACGGCGCTGCCCGTACTGCCGCCTGTGGCACGTCCGCTGGCGCCTCGGAGGTGGCCGATGAGCCTCGTCCAGCCCGACCTGTTCGGCGAGTACGACGCACAGCAGGAACGCGACCGGCTCGCCGAGCAGCCCGCCACCTGTCCCCGTTGCGGCGAAACCGAACCGAACGGGCACCTGCTGTACCAGAACCACGGCGCCGAGCCCGGCGAGGACACCATCCACGGGGCGGCGCGAGGAGAACACCTGACCTACGGCGATTACTGCACGGCCCAAGACCTCGTGGCGAACCACATCCATTTCGACGTCGTCCACAACCGGGACGAGAGCCTGGCGCGCTCGGTCGCTCGGGGCCGCCAGCTCGGCCTCGACACTGCCGCGATCATCGCGCAGGCACGACAGGACGGTGACGCCAGTGCGTTACTCCGTCGAGTTCACCGTCTACGGGCTCCCAGCCGCGCAGGGGTCGAAACGGTACGTGGGCCACCGCCGCGGCGCCGACGGCCGCGAGCGCGCGGTCTTGATCGAGCAGTCCAAGCGCGTCAAGCCCTGGCGCAAGGCCGTGGCCGACGCCGCGGTCCTCGCCCGGCCTGTCGAGCTCCTCGACGGGCCCCTCGTCGCCGACATGGTGTTCACGTTCGCCCGGCCGAGAAGCCACTTCGGGACCGGCCGGAACGCGGGCGTCCTGAAAGCCTCGGCGCCGCTGGCCCCGGCCGTCGCCCCCGACCTGTCGAAGTTGGCCCGCTCAACCGAGGACGCCTTGACCGACGCCGGTGTCTGGCGTGATGACTCCCGAGTGGTCGCGTACGGCCGCCTGGAGAAGGTCTACGCCGGCGCTGACGATCCCGACGCCCTCGACGAGCCCGGCGCCATTATCCGCGTCCGGTCGCTCCTCGCCGCTCCCCAGCACACACCACATATAGAAGGGCTGTCTCATGACGTGGTTCAAGGTGGATGACTCGTTCTACGACCACCCGAAGGTGTTCGACGCCCCCGACGCCGCCGTGGCCCTGTGGGTTCGCGCGGGCTGCTGGGCGGCGCGCAACCTAACCGATGGCAAAGTGCCAAGCAAACTCCCGGCAAGGCTCTGCGACGACCCAGAAACGGCCGTCTCCGAGCTCCTCTCCAGGGGCCTGTGGGAAGTGTTCGAGGACGGGTACCGGTTCCGTGACTGGACCGACTACCAACCCTCCGCCGAGAGGGTCAAGAAGACCCGTGCGGCCCGTGCCGAGGCCGGGAGCAGGGGCGGAAGGGCGAAAGCGGCCAAGCAAAGCTCTAGCAAATTGCCAGGAGGCGGCCAGGGCTCGGCTAGCGACGCGCGCAAGCAAAAGTCTGCCCCGACCCGACCCGACCCGACCCATACCTCTCCTAACGGAGAGGGGGAGGACAAGCCTCCCTCGACGCGCAAGCGCGCCACACGACTCCCCGAGCCGTTCGACGTCACCGAGGACATGCGGGAGTGGGCCCGCCGGGAGACCCCCGACATCGGCCAATCGGAGCACGAGAAGTTCTGCGACTACTTCCGGGCTGCTCCCGGCCAGAAGGGTGTGAAGCGGGACTGGGTCGCCACCTGGCGGAACTGGATGCGCCGCGCCCAGGAGTCCGCCCCTGCCCGGCCCGGCAACGTCGTCGCCCTCCGCGGCGGCAACCCCCTCGACGAAAAGCACGCGATCTTGGCGCGTGAACGCCAGCGCGCCATCGAAATGGACGCATTGGAGGGCCGAGCATGAGGCGCGTTGACGTGACCGACCTGGTCGCCTACATGACCCAACTACAACCCGCGCAACGGGTCGACGAGTACACCGCTACGGCCTGGTTCGACGTCCTCGGCGACGTCCCGGCCACCCTCGACCAGGCCCGCGAAGCCACGGCGAACGTCGCCAAGCGTGAGCGGTGGATCTTCCCCTCGGCGATCCGCGAGGAGCTGCTGGCGATCCTCCAGTCCGCCAATCCTCCGGCGCCGGCCCCGGCCCGTGCGATCCCTGGCCGCTACGACGTCGACGAGGACCGCGCGGTGCGGGCCCGTCGCGGTGCCCAGCGGGTCCGTGAGGCTCTCGCTGCGGCGAAGCGCCACCCTGCCGCCCAGGCTCGCGAGGAGGAGCTCACCGAGAAGGAGCAACGGCTCCGCGACGCCGTCGCCGCTCACCGCGCCGGGCAACGCACCCGAGCGACCCGGCCGCTCTCCGACGCCGCCCGCGTCGACCCGTCCCGGCTCGTCTCCCAGTTCAAGCAGATCCCCGAGAGGACCGACCGATGACAACCCTCCCTGACGGCTACTACGCCGTGCTCGACCCCGATGGGCCCGACGAGCCCGGCGGCGACGCCTGGACGTTCTGGCGCGCCCGTTACGGCGGCATCCGGCCGTACCCGAAGCACGCCCGCTACGGCCCGCTCCCCCCGCGCCGCCTCACCGACGGGACGTCGCGGCTGCTCGGGATCGGCCCGGACTGCCGTGACCGCATCCCCCACGAGCTGCTGATGGCGTACCTGGCTGAGGTCAAGCGCGCTCAGGCCCTGTCCCGTCCTGTCCACACCGAGCCCGAGAGGCACTGACCATGACCGACCACCCGACACCCGAAGCGATCGCCAACGTCTCCGACGCCCGCGCCATCGTCGCGGCTGCCATGCCTGGGCTGCTGTCCGAGCTGGAGGCCGCCCAGGCGCGGCTCGACGCTGCCGCCAAGTTGCACAAGCCCGAGCGCCGCTACACCAACCCTGAAGGCGAATGCTCCTTCGACGACGAGGAGGAAGCGTCCGACTGGTTCGACCTCCCCATCGATCGGCTCTCGTTCTTCGACGTCTGCGAGCGCTGCGGCGATCTGGAGACGCACGACTCCGACCGTGAATACCGCGACTCCATCTGGCCGTGCAAGACCGCGCGGGCCCTCGGGCTGGGCGAGGAGGCCGACGATGCCTGAACCCACCCCCGCCGAGCCGACTCCCGTGCAGAACGAGGCGTACAACGCGCTCATGGAGGGCCTGGCCGCCTGCGCCACAACGTTGCCCTGCTACGACCACGCCACGGCCACCGCGGACGCCGTCGCCGAGGCCGTCGAGCCGCACTACACGATCGCCGCACTCGAACAGGCCGCAACCTCGCTCGACCAGCTCGCCGAGCTCAACTCCCGCCAGACGCGCGGGACCACTGAGGGCCCCTGGATCGTCGCCGGTATCCAGGCCGCCGCCCTCAACGTCCGCGACCAGATCCGCGCACTCCGCTCCGACCTCGAAGGGACCACCACCCATGCCTGACCAGACACCCGCCGCCGACCGCGCACACCAGCCTGAGACCGCCGTCGACCCCGCGATGGTCGCCAAGGCGAAGGCCGAGGCCGCCGCGCTCCGCGACGAACTCGAGAACGGCTCCGACGGGCTCGCCGGCCTGGCCGCCCGCGAAGCAGGCGACACCCGCGCCGAGGGCACCGACTGGGCCGAGAAGATCCGCGCTTCCTACCGCATCGGCGACGCGCTCACCCTCGTCCGGCTCATCGCCGACGCGCAGACCCACACCCCCGGCTACAGCCGCCCGGCGATCGTCCAGTGCTGCACGATCTCCGACGCCGGGTACCTCGAGGACGCGGTCAAGGCCGTGTGGCGCGGCGTCCCCCGCCTCCTCGACGAGGTCGACCGGCTCCGCGCCAAGCTGGCCGCGCTCACCGCCGACCACCTGGGGCACATCGACCGGGTCACCCGCGCTGCTGTGGCCCGCGCCGACGCCCTGGCCGCCAAGCTCAACGCCGCGAACGCCCGCATCACCGAACTGGAGGCGCTCAAGTGCGCGGCCTGCGGTAGGCGCGTCGCCCACCTGAACTACCTCGGGCACATCATCGGCTGGGGCTGCGCCGATGGCGACAACTGCGAGGACGACCGGCTCGTCCAGGCGAAGGCCGCCGGCTGGGACGAGGGTTACGCACTCGGCGTCGGCGACGAGCGGACCTCCGCTGACAACATCGGGATCGCCGGATTCGGTGCGAAGGTCAACCCGGCCCGGGAGAACCCGTACCGCACAGCGGCCCCGGGAACCCCCCGCCAGACGCCCCAGCGTCCACGCTCCGGCCCTGACACCACCGGCCCCGACACGGGGAGGGGCACGGGCGAGCGAGACTCATACGGACGTTCTGAGGGCCACGACTACCTGTCCACGTCCTGCCTCCACGGCGACATGGTCCTCCCCGACGGACGCACCGGGCACCAGTACTGCCAGAGCGACACCGGAGCAGCCGGGGCGAAGATCCCGTCGCAGTGCAAATTCTGCAGCGCGCCGTGCCGGTGCTGGTGCCACACCGAGCCCGCCGAGCCGACATGGCGGGACCTCATCCGCGCCGCCAAAGACGCCGGACTCGTCCGCCGCTATGAGCGCTTTCCCTTCGACGGTGCCCGCTGGATGTTCTCCAACCGTGGCCGCGCCGGATACGTCCGGGTGGAGCGCGGGAACCCGCAGCCGTTCGCGTGGAGCGTCGAAGTGTTCGGCGGGAAGCACCGCGTCCGGCTCGCCGATCCGTCTCCGGCTGAGGTGCTGGCCGCCGCCGAACTGGTCGGCCTGATCGGAGGCGGCACCGATGTCTGAACGCGCCTACTGGGTCGACGCCACAGTGCGGGTCTCCTACGAAGTCGAAGCCGAATCCCCCGAAGCGGCTGAAGCCGAAGTGCGCTCCTACGGGTCGGCCGAGTTGATGCACCCCGGCGAAGCGCTCCGGCTGGTCTCGATCGACGAAACCAACTGCTACGAGGAGGACCGATGAGCGCTGAGGCACCTGTCCAGCCCGACCTGTTCGGCGAGTACGACGCACAGCAGGAGCGCGACCGGCTCGCAGACCAGCCGGCCACCTGCCCCCGCTGCGGCACCACCGAACCCAACGGCCACCTGCTGGAGCTGAACCACGGTATGGAGCCCGGCGAGGACACCGTCCACGGGGCAGCGCGAGGCGAGCACTCGATCTTCGGCGACTACTGCACGGCGCAGTACCTCACGAGCAACCACATCCATTACGACGCCATCCACGGCACGGACGACGACCTGGCGCGGGCCGTCGCCCGGGGCCGCGCGCTCGGACTCGACACTGACGCGATCGTCGCGCAGGCACGACAGGACAGGGGCGAGCGATGAGCGCTGACACCACCGACCCGCGCAACTGCGTGTTCTGCAAGATCGTTCGCCACGAGGCACCCGCTGAGTACGTCGCTGAGTGGCCTGAAGCGATCGCGTTCAAACCGCTGGCCCCGGTCACGCCGGGGCACGTCCTCGTCGCCCCGGCTATGCACGCCGTCGACTTCGCCCAGAACCTCGTCGTGACCTCGGCGGTCATGGCGCGGGCCGCATCGCTTGCGAACACGCTGCCGCACAACGACTGGAACCTCATCACCAGCAAGGGTGCAGCTGCGACGCAGACGGTCGGCCACCTCCACGTGCATCTGGTGCCGCGCTGCGAGGGCGACGGCCTGGCGCTGCCGTGGACGGGCCAGACCGACCGCGAGGCCGCCCGCCCCGTCCACTACCGGGAGGCGGCCGACTCCCTCGACGGGATCGCCGCCACCCGCAAAGCCACCGCACCCGACGCCGTGGCCTACCACCGCGCCGAGGGATGGGCCGAGGCCGCACGAGCCCTCCGCTCCACCGCGCAAGACCTGGACGAGGACACCACCGCCGCCACCCTCGACCGCGCTCACAACGAAGGAGAGAGATCACGATGACCGAACGCGACTACGAGAACGCCACATGGGTCGAGTCCGAGCTGATGCCCGACGGCTCCTACACCGTCGGCATCCACTACACGCCCGACCAGTCCACCGCACTAGGAGCACCGCTGGCTCGGGCCTACGTCCGTGAGGTGACCAAGGCCGTCGCCTGCGCCGAATACGGAGCCGCTGTCCTGAAGCAGCTCACCACGATCGGCGTCGACGACGCGCACGCCGCCCCCACGGTCGGCGACATCATGGGCGATCGGTGGGCGGGTGTCGAACTCCCCGGCGGCGCCCGCATCGTGCCGATCATCGCCCAGCGAGACCGGGAACCGTACGTCCGCATCGACATCGGCGGCGACCCACTCACCCAGTGGTCGCCCGCTGAAGCGATGGACCACGCGGTGAACGTCCTGCTCGTCGCCGCGACAGTACCGCTCGACACCGATTACCTCAAGTTCCTGCGCGGCCCGCTGAACCTGCCAGAGGACAAAGCCCGAGGGCTGGTCGCCGATCTCGCCGAGCACCGAGAGGGCCCCACCCGATGACCGACGCATTCAAGGAAACCGCCGGGGACCTGAACACGACCCGCGACGTTCAGGGCGACCTGAACCAGCCAGCGGCTGGTGCAGCCCCCATGTCCAGCGCCGAGCAGGCCGCCGCCGAGGCGCTGGACGGCCACCAGATCGAGTACATCGACGAGGAGTTCGGGTTCGCCTGCTCCTGCGACGAGGACGGCGCGCTCGTGGTGCCGCTCCGATCCGACGCCGAGGCCCACCAGGCCCGCGCCGTGGTCGCCGCCGTCCGGCCGGTCATCGAGGCCGAGGCGCTGAAGCTGGTCAGCAAGGACATCGCCAAGCACGCCGAGTGGACCGTCGCTCTCGACGACCCTCGACTTCCGCATGTGTCCGGCCGTATCCGCGGCATCAGGGAGGCAGCGGGGATCGCCCTCCGCGCCGCCGAGCGCCAGGCCGAGGGGAGCGACTGATGCGCGACCGCACGTACATCATCGCCCCGCCGTCGACGCTCTACCCGAGCCGCACAGGCCGGTGGTGGCACCGCCCGCGCTGCCCGATAGCGACCGGCCGTCGATGCACATGCGAGACCACCCAGTAGCCACCCGGGCGGCCCCCTCACCGGGGCCGCCCACAACCGAAGGGAGCAGCGATGACCACATGCCCGTGCGGGGCCCCGGTCACCGAGACCGGCCCGTCACTCGACTACTGCTCGATGACCTGCCAATACCACTACATGGGTCAGGGCCTGGACGCGCTGCCGGTACCGGCCCGCCCCGAGTGGCGGATGGGTCAACACCCGGAGTCGCGGATCGTCCCGCACCCCGACGGCGGGGTCACCATGCCCGCCCAGGAGACCGCCGAACCTCCCCGGTGCGGGGCGTACGCGAGCGAGCACCACCGCAGCACCGCCGACGGCGGATGCCCCCGGCCAGCCGGCCACGAGGGCGCGCACGCGCTCACGCCCCAGATCGCCGTCGACGCACCACCCGAGCAGACCTCGAAGAAGGGGATGCTCGCCCGCCTCCGAGGCGCCATGAAAGGGACCTCATGACCGACGAGCCCACCGCCGAAGAGCTCCTCACCGCGTCCGGCGAGGCGTGGATCGAGCAGATCCGCGCGATGTTCGAGGAGCTGCGGCCCCACCTCGAAGCGTTCGACGCCGCGATGCGCGACGCCTTCGCGGTCACCGAGGAGCCGAAGCCGCCGACGACCGGGCCGCCGAAGCGCTGGCCGAAGAACCCCAAGTTCCACTAGACGAATAGACATGCGACCCCCAGCGCTACATAGCCAGGAATCCAGGAGGACACCGTGACCGAGACCACCTGCCAGCGCGACGGCCGCCCCGTCGCCGACGGCGCATACTGCTGCGCCGCCTGCGTCGACCAGACCGAAACCAACCTGGCCTGGGTCGCCGAGATGGCCTCCGAGCTGGAAACGACCCTCACGAGGCAGGACCGGGTATCGGCAGGGACCGGCGGCAGGGCCTCAGCAGAGACGCCCCTCCCGGTCAACCTGCACGCGAGCGACGTCGGCCACCGGCTCCGCAACACGTTGACCACATGGGTGCGGCGGGTCGTCGACGGCCGCGGATCCACGATCGAGGAGGCATTCCCGGCCCCGAACCCGTCCGCGGGCCCGATCTGC
The DNA here is from genome assembly GCF_054779575.1 of Glycomyces halotolerans. NCBI lineage: Bacteria > Bacillati > Actinomycetota > Actinomycetes > Glycomycetales > Glycomycetaceae > Glycomyces > Glycomyces halotolerans. The sequence continues at coordinate 39,702 of NZ_BAAGXZ010000005.1, read as the reverse complement.
CGACGCGCTTCCGAGACCTGGTGTGCTCACTCCTCCTGCAGGGCGATCGTCCTCGCCCCACACCGACAGATCCCCCTCGCCGACATCGCCAGATACCTCCAGGCCCGGCTCGGGTGGATCGCACACCGCGACTGGGGCCCCAGGGCATTCGACGAAATCTCGCGAGTAGCGGTGGACCTCGGGCGGGCCGTCGACTCCCCGCCCCCCATGATCAGCCTCGGGCAGTGCGACACCGACGGATGCTCAGGGCACATCAGGGCACACCAGGAGGCCAGTTTCGCGCGCTGCCCCGAATGCCGCGAGTCCTACGACGTCGCCCGCCGGAAAGATGCGCTCATGGCCCGCGCCGACCACCTCACCTTCACCGCGATATCGATCGCCCGCATCCTCACCGCCGCCACCGGGCAAGAACTCAAGGTCCAGAACGTCTACAACTGGGTCCACCGCCAGAAACTCCGGGCACGCGGCAAAGATGCGAATGGCCGCCCCGTCTACCCGCTCGGTGTCGCTCGCTCGCTACACCAACAGGCCATAATGAACGAGGTCAAACAGGCAGCGGCGCGAGACGCGCCAGCAGGGAGCGAGGCAGCATGACATCAAACCTGGTCAACGGCATGAGCCACGGCGAAGGCAGCTCCGATTACGGCGACCTCTTCTGGAAGATCGGTCTCCCGGACGGCCGTCAGGCCTCCGTTCACGCCGACTCGCTCGAAGTTGACGACTCCGGCGCGCTCCACTCCATATCCCACAGCCGCAACCCAGAGCACCAAGAGAAGTTCCCCGGCCTGATCCTCGCCGCTGGGCAGTGGGAGTACGCCTACGCCGCCAGCGCAATCGACGGCTCTGCGGTCGCAGTGGACTACGTCGACGAGGATCGGGCAGAGTCTTGACAATGGCAAGATAATGTGAAAGGGTGTCAATCGTAGGGTCGAGCGCAATGCGCCTCGGCCCCGCGTCATTTCGGGGGATCGAAGACCGCCGGGACGCCATAGGCCCGGCGGTCACCCGAACAGAGGATGTCCACATGGCATCACGCTAGTACCCTGTCACGATGGGTAAAAAGCTCGAGAAACTCCTCTCCCAAGCGCAACCACACCTCCAGCCCGGCGAACAGAGCCTCGGCGCCGTCCTCGGCCTCGCCGAATCCAAGCTGTTCCACCAGTCCGTCCCCCGCATGGGCGCGCTCATCGCCACCAACGGCCGCATCGTCCTGTACGTCAAGAAGCTCGGCGGCCACGAGATGGCCTCCATCAACTACACCTCCGTGACCTCCGTCGAGACCGGCAAGACCGTCGGCGGCCACAACTTCACCGTCCACTCCTCGGAGAACGACATCCACATCCGCGGCATCGTCGACGGCGACCCCAACGCGCTCGCCGCCCTCATCCGCCAGCGCACCCAAGGCGGCCAACCTCAAGCGACCGCAGCGCCGACCGCCTCGGCCGCCGACGAGCTCACCAAACTCGCCGCACTCCTCAACCAGGGCCTCATCACCCGCGAACAGTACGACCAGCAGGCCGCCCGACTCCTCCAGTAGCCACACGGGGAGGTGCACATGCCTCCCCGCATCCCCGACGACAAGCGCGCCGAGATCCTCAAGGACATCGAGTCCGGCAAGCTCTCCCGCAACGCCATCGCCCGCAAGCACCACGTCGGGCCCGCGACCGTCTCCCGCATCGCCGACGAGGCCCGGTTGGACCAGCCGTTCGACCGGACCGAAACGAAAAACGCCACCGAAGCCCGCCAGGCCGACAACCGCGCCCGCCGCGCCGAGCTCTCCTCGCGCATGTTGAAGAAAGCCGGGCAGCTTCTCGACCAGATGGACCGGCCGCACCTCGCGCACAGCTTCGGCGGCAAAGAGAACTCCTACAACGAGCACCTCCTCGACAAGCCCCCGACCGGCGACCTGCGGAACCTCATGATCACCGCAGCGACCGCGATCGATAAGCACGTCGTCCTCGAGAAGGTCGACGCCGACACCGGCGCCGAAACGGTCGGCTCGCTCCTCGACAGCCTCCTCGACGACCTGATCGACAGGCATGGCGACAGCCCCGAGACTGGGTGAGCTCCAAGAGCGGTCCATCGCCCACGCGAACGCGCGCATCAACATCTGGGAAGGCGCGGTCAGAAGCGGCAAGACGATCGCGTCGCTGCTGCGCTGGCTGATCTTCGTCCGCCAAGCCCCCCGCGGCGGCGCCCTCATCGTCTGCGGCAAGACCCTCGACACCGTGTACCGGAACGTGTTCGGGCCCCTCATGGACCCGGCCATCACCGGCACGGCCGCCCGACTGATCAAGTACACCCGCGGCGCCTCCTCGGCCACGATCCTCGGCCGCCACATCGAGATCATCACCGCCAACGACGCCCGATCAGAAGGCCGCCTCCGAGGCCTCACCGCCGCGGGCGCCTACGTCGACGAACTCACGCTCCTCCCCGAGGAGTTCTTCGCCCAGCTCCTCGCCCGCCTCTCGGTCCCCGGCGCGAAACTGTTCGCCACGACCAACCCCGACGGGCCCATGCACTGGGCCCGCAAGAAATACCTCCTCCGCGCCGGCGAGCTCGACCTCCGTTCCTGGAAGTTCCGCCTCGACGACAACCCCGCCCTCGACCCGGCCTATGTCGCCAACCTCAAAGCCGAATACACCGGGCTCTGGTACCGGCGGTTCATCCTCGGCGACTGGTGCCTGGCCGAAGGCGCCGTGTACGACATGTTCGACGAGGACCGCCACGTCGTCACCGACATCCCACCCATCGAGCGGTGGATCGCCGCCGGCATCGACTGGGGCATGAACAACCCCACCCACGCCGTGAGAATCGGCCTCGCACAGGGGCGCCTGTACGTCACCGACGAATGGCGGCACGACGCCAAGCTCGCGCTCGGACAGATGACCGTCGCCCAATACGCCGACAGCATCATCGAATGGCTCGGCCCCGACAAACCGAAGTGGGTTGTCGTCGACCCCTCGGCACTCCCGCTGCGAAACGAGTTCCTCGACCGCCGCGTGCCCACCGCCGCCGGCGACAACGAAGTCCTCAACGGCATCCAGTCGGTAGCGAAGCTCCTCGCACTCGACGCGCTGAGAATCCGCAAGACCTGCAAGGGCCTCCTCGACGAGTTCCCCGGCTACTCGTGGGACTCCGACGCGGCCGAGAAGGGCGAGGACAAGCCCATCAAAGCCGACGACCACGGCCTCGACGCCCTCCGCTACGGCCTCCACACCACAGAGGCGCTCTGGCGCAACCTCATCAGGAAGGGAGCCAGAGACCATGCCGATGCCTACTGAGGGCCCCTGGCCGCCCAAGCCCTACCGGGACGCGTACGCCTCCTACCGCGACTGGGACGCGCTCTACGCCGGCGACCCGGACCGGCTCCGCGAGGTCTACTCCAACCGCGGCACCTCCACTACGGGACCGCCGAGCGTCCGCAACCACCCCGGCCAGTACCGCGGCGGCATCGTCGGGAGACTCTCCCGCTGGCTGTGGGGCAACCCCGTCAAACCCGGCGAGCGGGACACCCGCCTCCACATGCCGTTGCCCGCCGACCTCGCCTCGACGGCCGCGAAGCTCTTGTTCTCCGAGCCCCCGACGTTCACCTCCGAGAGCGAAGGCGCCCAGGACCGCATCGCGAAGCTCGAAGAGCAGGGCCTGCACTCGTTCCTCCACGGCGCCGCCGAAGCCGCCAGCGCGTTCGGGGACGTCTACCTCCGCCCCGTCATCGACCGCGACGTGGCACCCGACGGCGCTATCCCCACGATCGTCCAGGCCGACGGCGCGCTCCCCCTCATCCGCTGGGGCCGCCTGGTGGAGGTGACGTTCTGGTCCGAGGTCGACCGCAACGGCAACGACGTCCGCCGCCTGTTCGAGCACCACGAGCGCGGACGGATCACCTACGAGCTGCGGGACGGCACACCGGACCGCAACGGCTCCGTCGTCCCCCTGGCCGAGCTGCCCGAGGGCATGCTCCCCGACGTCGACGCCGACGGCGGCCAGGACACCGGCCTCGACGGGCTCGACGTCGTCCGCGTCCCCAACGACGGCCCCCAACGGCAGTGGAGAACCGACCCGACACTCAAGTACTTCGGACGAAGCGACTTCTCCGGCGCGGAGCAGTGGTTCGACGCCATCGACGAAGCCTGGACCTCATGGATGCGCGACCTCCGATTGGGCAAAGGCCGCGTGATCGTCCCCGACGTCATGCTCTCCGACCTCGGGGCCGGGAACGGCGCCGCGTGGGACGCCGAGCAGGAGATCTACTCGACCGTCAACGCGCTCCCCGACCAGATGGGCACCAGCCCGCTCACCGCCACACAGTTCGCGATCCGCTTCGAGGAGCACCGCGCGACCATCGACGCGCTCCAAGAGCTCATCCTCCGCCACGCCGGGCTCTCCTCGGCAACCGTCGGCGACCCACCCGAGGGCGCCCAGATGACCGCCACCGAGACCCGCTCCAGAGAACGCATGTCGTTCCTGACCGGCGACCGCAGGATCGGGATCTGGCGGCCCCGCCTGGCCGGCTACATGGAGATCCACACCGCCGTCGAACGCGCCGCGGGCCTCCCCGGCGCTGTGGATCCGTTCCGGCCCGATGTCGAGTTCGCCGACTCCATTTCCGAGGACCCCAAGATCCTCGCCGAAACGGCGTCGCTCCTCCGCGCCGCCGAAGCCGCCTCGACCCGGACCCTCGTCTCCCTCGTCCACCCCGACTGGGAGAAAGAGGACATCGACAACGAGGCCGACGCGATCACCTCCGAGCGCGACGCCCAGCGCGTCCCGGACGTCGAGTCCTTCGGCATCCCCTCCGGGGAGCCCGAGGAGTAGGCGATGGCCCACGAGGACCTCGCCGCCGAACTCGCCCGCACCATCGCAGCACTCGTCGCCGACGCCGAACACCGACTCCTCACCGCACTGTCCCGTCAAGTCCGCCAGGACATCATCGAGCAGCACACGAACCTCGCAGCCGCGTACGCGCTCATCCGCCAGCGCACGGACACCGTCCTCGCACGGCTCGCGTCGGACACGACCGGCGAGGCCGCCAGGGCGCTCCTGACCGCGTGGGCGACCGGCGCGAACGACGCCGTCGACGAGCTCGACCGTCTCGGCTCCGACCGCAGACGCGACTGGCTCGCCCGAAGGTCGACCATCGTCCGCGCCATCAACCGCCTACTCGGGATCACCAGACGCAGAGAGATGCGCCTGGCCGAGGAACTCACCGACCTCCGGGCCGCACTCCCGGGCATCGACGCGGTCATGGCCATGGCCGGGGAGCTGACACAGCGCATGTCCTCCACGCACCTGCACGTCCTGCGCTGGCAGAACGACGCCTACCGCCAGGCGGTCACCAACCCGACCGTGAGCGTCCTCGCCGGCACCCAGACCCGCCTACAGGCCGCCCAGGTCATGTGGGACGACCTCACCGCACAGGGCATCACGGGATTCACCGACCGATCGGGGCGGAACTGGGAACTGGCCTCGTACACGGAGATGTCGACCCGCACCGCGGCAGCGCATGCCCTCATCGAGGGCCACCTCGACCAGCTCCGCAGGGCCGGTCATGACCTGGTCATGGTCTCCGACTCGCCCGAGGAGTGCACCCGTTGCCGACCCTGGGAGGGCGAGATCCTCGCCATCGCCGGGCCCGCGGGCCCCAGGCGGGTCGAGCACGGCATCGAGGACGGCCAGATGGTCACCGTCGACGTGCGGGCCACCCTCGGTCAGGCCATGCTCGCCGGCCTCCACCACCCGAACTGCATCCACCGCGAGGTGCTCTACATCCCCGGCCTCACCCGCAGGCCGCAGAACACCGCGAATCCGCAGGGCTACGAGGATCGCCAGCGCCTCCGCGCGATCGAGCGGGAGATCCGCAAGGCCAAGCGCAGCGAGGCCGCCGCGCTCACCGAGGGCGCGCGCAGGGCCCGGGCCAGGCAGGTCCGCGCCTGGCAGCAACGCGCCCGTGAGCTCGTCGCTTCGACCGACCAGCCCCGCTCCCCCGAGCGCGAGCAGATCACCGGCGCCCGATAGACCTCCGCCGCCAAGGAGCGGCGGTGAACCGAGACGCTCCAAGGAGGGCACCTCACCATGCCGAAATGGCTGAAACGACAGATGAGCCTGGGCCTGGCCCCGGTCATCCCGGCCGGGATCGGGCTCCGGTCCGACGACGGCCACCCCTCGGGCGGCGCGCCCGCAGGGAACGACGACGGTTCCGGCGACGGAGGCGACGACGGCCAGAACAACGACGGAGGCGACGGCGACTCGGGCAAGGGCCCGAAGTTCGACGGCGACTTCGACAAGGACCGCGCCGAGCGCGCGCTCGCCGCGTCCCGTGAGGCCGAGAACAAGGCCAAGGCCGCGCTCAAGGCCGAGAAGGACCGCGTCGCGAAGATCCTCGCGGCCGCCGGGCTCACCCCGGACGGCAAGGAGGACCCGGCCGAGCAGCTCAAGGCCGCGGCCGCCGAGCGCGACGCCGCCGCTGAGAAGGCCCGCACGACCTCGGTCGAGCTGGCCGTCTACCGCACCGCCGGCGACAACGGCGGCGACCCCGGGAAGCTGCTCGACTCCCGCGCCTTCACCGACTCCATCAAGGAACTCGATCCGAACGCCGCCGACTTCGCCGACAAGGTCGGCAAGGCCATCAAGGCCGCGGTCGAGTCCCACCCGCACCTCGCCGCGGGCGACACCCAGGGCGGCCAAGGGCCGAACCGTCAGGGCGTCGACCACTCCGGCACGGGCGGGCCCAAGAAAGAGCGCCCCAAGAGCCTCGCCGAGGCCCTCAAGCGGGCGCGCAACCAGTAGAACCACTAGCAGGACAGGAGTACAGCCATGCCTGTAACTCTCGCCCAGGCCCAGTTGAACACCCAGGACGACGTCACCTTCGCGGTGATCGACAACCTGCGGCGGTACTCCTGGCTCCTGGACCAGATCGCTTTCGACGACACCGTCAACCCGACCGGCGGCGACACGCTCGTCTACGGCTACACCCGACTCAAGACCCCGCGCACCGCCGCGTTCCGCAAGTACAACGAGGAGTACACGCCGGCGCAGGCCGAAACCGAGCGCGTCACCGTGGAGCTCAAGCCCCTCGGCGGAAGCTTCGGCATCGACCGCGTCCTCGCCCGCCTCGGGCAGGCCGCCACCAACCAGGAAGCGATCCAGCTCCAGCAGCTGCTGACCGCGATCCGCGGCCGCTTCCAAGAGGAGCTGATCAACGGTGACACCGCCGTCGACGCGGACGGCTTCGACGGCCTCGACACCATCCTGACCGGCACTGAAACCGAACTGACCGCGTCGGGCGGCATGACCGACCTGACCCCGACCGCCATCACCTCGGAGAACGCCGCGATGGACGCGCTCGACGAGCTCGACGAGTGGCTCTCCACCCTCGTGCCCTCCACCGTCGGCGGCGGCGACCTCGGCGAGCCCGGCGCGCTCCCGCTCGGCCAGAAGGCGATCCTCGGCAACACGCGCTCGATCATGCGCATGAAGGCCGTCATCCGCCGCGCCGGTCTCTTCACCGAAGGCAAGGACGACGTCGGCCGCAACGTCATGCGCTACGGCGACTGGGCCCTGGTCGACATCGGCGACTACACCGACGGCTCGGGCCCGATCATCCCCATCACGACCGGCTCAACCGACCTGTACGCGGTCACCTTCGGCATGGACGCCCTCCACGGCGCCTCCGTCGCCGGAACCGAGCTCGTCCAGACGTGGATGCCGGACTACACCACCGCCGGCGCCGTCAAGGACGGCGAAGCGGAGATGGGGCCGTGCGCGCTGGTCGTCGAGAACACCAAGGCCTGCGGCGTGATCCGCGGCGTGGGCGTCTAGGAGGACTGAGCAATGGCAGAGATCCAGGTCGGTATCGACCAGTACCAGGTGGGCGGCTTCGCGCACGACGCCGCCCAGAACGTGACCACGACCGCGGCCGAGCTGGTCGACGTCGTCGAGAACCTCCCGGCGAGGCTCAACCCCGACGACACCGATATCGCCACCGCCACCCAGGCGTTCTGGGACGGCGTCGGCGCGCTCGCGACCGCCAACGGCTACACGCCCGCATAGGAGGCACACGATGACGAAGTACACCGTCACCACCCCCGTCAAGGGGTTCTCGGGTGCGCGCGCGGGCGTGATGTTCCACCGCGGCGTCGGCGAGGTCGACGACAGCGACCAGTCCGGCGCCAAGTCCCTCGCCTACTTCAAGCGCAAGGGCTACGGCATCGAGCCCGTCGGCGAGGCCGACTCCGGCGACTTCCACCGCGGGCCGGTGGACGAGCAGGGCGGCGAGGATCTCCCTCGCCCGACACAGTCCTCGTCCAAAGCCGACTGGGCCGTGTGGGTCGGCACCGTCTACGCCGACGAGGTCGACCCCGAGCAGGCCGCGGACATGACCAAGGCGCAGCTGATGGCCTACGTGCGCGAGCGCGAAGGCGGCAGCGAAGACGAGGGCCCGGCGCCCGAGCCGCCCGAGGGCGACGAGGAGTAGCCGTGGCGCCGGTCTACGCGACCCCGCAGGAGTACGCCGACTGGCTCCACCCCGAATCCGCGCCGGGCGCAGAGGATCCGCCCGCAGGCGCTGAACGCGCGCTGCGGGCGGCCTCGGCCCGGGTGAGGAAACTGACGCGGACGGCCTGCTACGAAACCGACGAGAACGGCCTCCCGACCGATTCGGACGTGCTGGCCGCGTTCCGGGACGCCACGTGCGCGCAAGCCGACTACTCCAAGGCCATCAAGGACCAGTACTCGCGGGGCACCGCCGGCCAGTGGGGGTCGCTCAAGCTCGGGTCGGCGTCGATGACGCGCGGCCAGTCCCCGGGTGGAGTCACCGAGAAACCGTCCCCGTATTCGTGGGAGGCCTACGAGATCCTCCAAGAGGCCGGGGTCGTCCCGGCCGGTCCGCTGAGGATCGGCTGATGGCGCTCGAGGAGGAGTGGCTCCAGCACACCGTGACCGTGGAGCCGCGCGAGGGCGCCGGCGCCAACGGGCCGGTCTACGGGGCCCCGCAAGAGCTCGTGGGGTTCCTCGAGGAGTCCCGCAAGCTCGTGCGCGACACGGAGGGCAATCAAGTCGTCTCGGAGTCGACGTTCTACACCGACCCCGGCCCGACCATCCCGCCGCGATCGCGCGCGACCCTCCCCAGCGGTGATGTGACGTTCGTGATCAAGGCCGCGAACCGTGACGGCGGCGACCTCGACGAGCTCCCCGAGCACATCGAACTCGTCCTCGAATAGGAGGCGCGAGATGCCGGTGAAATACACCTGGAACGGCGACAAGGTCAAACGCAAGATGCGCGAGGGCCGCGACCGGGGCCTGGAGATGGGCGCCGAGCACCTCCTGGCCGAGTCGAACATCCTCGTGCCGCACCGCGAAGGCATCCTCCAGGACACCGGGAAAGTCACAGTCGACAAGCCCCGCGGCAAGGCCGCTGTCTCCTACAACACCGTGTACGCGCCGCGACAGCACGAGGAACTCACCTGGAAGCACAAGCCGGGAAAATCCGCGAAGTTCCTCGAGATCCCCTTCCACCGCGACGCTGACGTGATTCGCGCGATCATCGCCGCCCAGATCCGCCGGAGGCTCCGGTGAGCTGGACGACCGACCTGCGCACCGGATGCGCCGAAACCCTCCACGCCGCAGGAGCCGGAACCTGGCGCGACGACGGCACCGCCTACCTCCCCGGCGAGACCGCGATCGTCCGCGGACGCCTCCAGGAGACACCGGACCGGCAGATCGCCCTCAACGTGTACGGGCCCATCACCGACAACTCGGCCTCGGACGTCACCTACGGCATTCAGGCGCTCGTCAGAGGCGACGCCGAAGACCCCGACTCGGTCGACACGGTCGCCGACGCCGTGTTCGACGCCCTCGACGGCCTCGAACACATCACCTGGGGCTCAGTCGAGATCTCACAGGTGATCGGCCGCCCCGGGACCGACCTCGGGCCCGATTCCTCCGACCGCTACGAGCGGACCCTCAATTTCCACGTTCAGGCGCAGCGAACGTCTGCGCTGCGCACCGAATAGGAGCACATCATCATGGCCGAATCGACCGCCTTGCAGCGCAAATGGCGCTGGCAGATCAATATGGGCACCGCCGCGGCCCCCGACTTCCAGACCGTCGTCGGCCTGCAAGAGTTCACGCCGACGGTGTCGCCGACCGACCAGGAGGACAACGACTACGAGTCCGACGGCTGGGGCGGCTCGACCCGCACGATGCGCGTGTGGGGCATCGAGGCGAATATCTCCCACCGCAAGGACTCCTCGACGCATGTCGAGAACGCCGTCCAGAAGGCGCTGCGGCTGGCGTCCATGGCGATCGGCACCGATGAGGGTGTCGTACACCAGCGCTGGTTCGACAGGAACGGTTCCGAGGAGGCCTACGAGGGCTACGGGCTGATCACGTGGGAGCCCGACGGGGGCGGCACCGCCGACCTCGAGCGGGTCTCGCTGACCGTCACCCCGTCGGCGACCAGCCCGGCGCTGGAGACGATCACCAACCCGGTCAACGAGACGCCAGAGCCGATCGTGACCGGCCTTGACCCGGCCACGGGCCTTGAGGCGGGCGGCGAGCTGATCACCATCTCCGGCGCGCACTTCACCGGCGCGACCGACGTGGACTTCGGCGCCAACCCGGCCGACTCCTACACCGTGGTCAACGCGACCACGATCGTCGCCACCGCACCCGCCGGCACCGGCACCGTCGACGTCCTGGTGACCACACCGAACGGCGTCTCGACCAACACCGCCGCCGACGACTACGTCTACACCGCCTAGGAGCCGCTGTGACTGCTGAACAGCACGTGTGGGAGACCGACGACGGCGACCTCGTGGTTGTCCTCGATCTGCCCGGTGGGCCGAGGGAGTACGTCGTGGCCGACGTGCCCGCCAGTACCGGCAGGTGGGTCAACCGCCTGACGGATAAGGGCCGGGAGGCCAAGCGCCGCCTGGACGCCGGGGAGGACCCCGAGGACGTCGCCGCCGACCTGCACCTGTCCGACGAAGCCGAACGGTCCCTCTACGAGGAGCTGCTCGGGTCGACGTACGACGAGCTGGAGGCCGACGACGTCCCGCACCGCAAAGCGATGCTGGTCGGCCAGATCGCCTACGCGTGGGTCGTCTCCGGCCTGGAGGGCGCCCGGAGGGTGTGGGAGGCCGGCGGCACCCCAAAACCGAACCGCCAGGAGCGCAGGGCGCAGAGCCGCGCGTCTGGCTCCAAGACCAAGGCAAGTGGGGCGTCGGCGAATACGACCCGCAAAGCGGCCTCTACGAAGGCTACGAGGACCCGGAAACCACGCTCGGCGACCTAGTCCGCCGCCACTGGGACCTCATCGACGCCGACCTGCACTCCGAATACGGCATCGACACCGAGTCGGGGATCCTCGACCAGCGCACCTGGCGATGGCTCAAACGCCGCATCCTCGGCCTGCTCACCTGCGAATCCCGGATCCAGCGGAAACTCGCACCCCCCGAGAAGCCACCGAAAATCCCGCACGTCCCGCGCAGGTGAGGGGGTTACATGGCCCTCGACCTGGGTGAGCTGAACGCGATCATCGACGCCGACGACCGCGGCTTCAACCGCACCGTCGACCGTGTCGACAAGCGCCTCGGCGGCCTCGGCCGGCGCATGACGTCGCTGACCGGGATCCTGTCGGTGATCGGCAAGACCACGGCGCTGGCGACGATCGCGACTGGCGCGGCCGGGGCGGTCGCCTCCATCGGGCCCCTGATCGCTGCCGTCGGCACCCTCGCTTCCGCGATGGGGGGACTGGCCGCGGCCACACCCGCGTTCCTCGCAGGAGGAGCAGCAGCCGCAGGCACGCTTGCAATCGGTTTCTCCGGATTGGGTGATGCCCTGGCGGGGGACGAGGAGGCCCTCGCCGCCCTCGCCCCGGCCGCCCGTGAGGTGGTCTCTACCTTGCAGGGTCTCGCCCCGGCGTGGGAGCAGGTCACCCGGAACGTCCAGTCGGAGCTGTGGGCCGGTGTCGCCTCGCAGCTCGACTCCCTGGCCTCGAAGGTCCTGCCGCGGCTGGACACGGGCCTGACCGGTATCGCCGGGAGCTTCAACACCCTCGGCCGCGAAGCGCTCGAAGCCGCGGGCTCCGAGGAGGCCATGGCCGGCCTCGAATCGGTCCTGGACGACACCGCCGATGCTGTCGACGCGTTCGCCGGCGGGATCGAGGAGTGGATCACCGGCCTCGGGATGCTCCTCGAATCCACCTCGCCGCTGCTGGTCGACGCCGGTGAAGCCGCCGCGAGACTCGGTGAGCGGTTCCGCGACTGGATCGCCGACGCCCAAGCGACAGGCCGGATCAACGACCTGCTCGACACCATGAAGGACACCCTGTCAACCCTGTGGTCGCTCATCGGGAACGTCGGGTCGATCCTCTCCAGTGTGTTCGGGGCCGCCAACACCGCAGGCGGCGGGCTCCTGGAGACTCTCGAGCAGGTCACGGGCCGGTTCGCCGACTGGCTGCAGACCGCCGAAGGCACCGAGGCCGTAAACGCGTTCTTCGAGGCGCTCGCCGAGGTCGCCGCCGCCGCGACCCCGGTCGTCCTCGCCATCGCCGACGCGTTCGCGACCGAGCTGGCCCCGCAGATCGCCGACATCGCCACCAACATCGGCCCCAGCCTGGAGACCGTCATCGGCCGCCTGGGTGACGCGATCGGCAACCTCGACGTCGCGAGCCTGGCCGAGACGTTCGGGCGATTCCTGGAGGCCGTGAGCCTGCTGCTGGTGCCTCTCTCCGAGGTCCTGAACGTCCTGATCGCCCTGTCGCCGGTGCTCCTGCCGATCGCCTCGGCCATCACGATCCTGGTCGGCGCGTTCAAGGCCTACCAGGCCATCGTCGTCATCGCCACGGTCGTCCAATGGGCCTGGAACGCGGCGCTTTTCGCGAACCCCATCACCTGGATCATTTTGGCGATCGTCGCCCTGATCGCGATCATCATCCTCCTGGTCATGCACTGGGAAGAGGTCGTCGAATTCCTCGAATTCGTTTGGGCGAAAATCAAAATGGACGCCGAGACCATCTGGAATGCCATTGCCGATTTCTTTGTCGGCATCTGGGAGGACATCACCAGCTATATCGGCAGGCAGGTCGACAAGGTCGAGGCCATCCTCGACTGGTTCGGCACCCTGCCAGGGAAATTCGCTGAGTGGATCGGCGGCGTCAAGGACTCGGCGATCGACCGGTTCAACGCTCTCGTCGACTGGGTCGAGGGCATCCCGGGCATGATCACCGGCGCCCTCGGCGACCTCGGATCGCTCCTCTGGGACGCCGGGAAGGACCTGCTGCAAGGGTTCATCGACGGCATCGAATCAATGTGGCAGACCGTCCAAAATAAACTCTCGGATCTGACGTCGATGCTCCCCGACTGGAAAGGCCCCGAGTCGGTCGACAGGCGCATCCTCGCCCCCTCCGGCGAGATGGTCATCGGCGGGTTCGTCGACGGCATCGAGGACGCCATCCCCAGTGTCCAGCGGGCCCTGTCCGACCTCACCGGCGATATCGGCCTCCAGGTCGACCAGGGCGCCGCCCCGCAGGGCAACACGACCGTCGTCAACGTGCCCGACACGGTCCCCGCCGAGTTCACGGCCACCGCCACCATCGACCTCGGCGAGGGCATCGAGCGGGCCGTCGACATCAAGCTCCAGCGCAGCAACCGCGACACGCGCCGCCGCGTCCTGTCGGGAACGGGAGCGAATCAGTGACCATCAGCCTGTCCTACAACTCGGACCTGTCCCGCGTCCAGGTCGAGATCACCGGCCTGGTCGAGGACACCGTCCTCGTCGAGCGCAGCACGAATGAGCTGTATTGGCGAACCGTACGCGGAGCCGAGGCGCTCGCGGTCGCCTCCGGCACCGCGTCGGTCGACGACTACGAGTTCACGGCCGACGTCGCCAACTTCTACAGGGTCACCGAGGCCGGTTCGGTCGTGTTCACAGGGTCGATCACTCCCGACCTCGCCGGCCGCGTCTGGCTCAAGTCCATCCGGCACCCGTTTCTCAACCGGGCGGTCAACGTCGGCTGGGTCGACGGCGACTCGAGCGCCGCCGGCGGCAGCGTCTACGAGGTGCAGGGCCGCTCGGTGCCGGTAGCGGTCACCGACGTCAGCAAGTCGAGCGCGTTCACGCTCACGCTGCGCACCGCCACGCTCGAGGAGGCCCGCGACCTCGATCTCATCATCCGATCCGGCGACGTCTTCTTCGTCCACGTTCCGGCCGGCTCGCAGATCCCCGGCGGCCACGTCCGCATCGATGACCGGGCCATGCGCCGCCTCGGGCCCGTCTCTACCCGCAGGCGCTGGCCGCTGCCGTGCCGTGTCGTCGCCGCCCCCGGCCCTGGAGTGGTCGGCGGAACGATGACGTACGGCGCGCTCCTGAACCTCTACGGCGGCTACGACAACGTCCTGGCCGCCAACCCGACGTATGCCGACCTGCTCGACCTCATGGCGAGCCCCGAGGATCTGGTGGTGCTGTAGATGGCCTCGACCCCGAACCAAGGGTTCCCCTATCCGGTCGGCAGCGACATCCCCGACGTCCCCGCCGACATTCAGGCGCTCGCCGAATCGCTCGACACCAAGATCACTGCCGACGACGCCACGATCGCGTCCCTGGACGCGCGTCTGACCGCCCTGGAGAACGGGACCGGCGGTATCGGGTGGATCCCGATCGCGACCGGCTCCAACTCCGGGGCGAGCTTCAGCATCGACCTCACCGCGGGCGGCCTGTTCCCTGACCCGCCCCTGTTCAATCTGATCCGGCTGCACATGCGCTACGACCTGGACGCCTCGGACGGGCAGGTGCGGATGCAGATCAACGGGGATTCCGACGCCGTCTACAGGTCCGGCATGGTCGTCCTGGACGCCGAGGGCAACATCGACACCTCCGTCGTGGACCACGAGTCGGCCGGGTCGTCATGGGTCATCGGCCACGGCTCCACGGTCTCCACCGGCAACCTCATCTGCACCATTTTCCATACCGCCGCCAACCCGGGGCTGCTGAATTTCCAGTCGACGTCCACGCGCGAGTCGGATACCGCCTCGGTGCAGCGGTTCGCCCCGGCCTGGGGCGACCTGACCTCGACTAAAACGCTCTCGAGCTTGACGCTGCTGGTCGGCGGCGCCGCCACGTCGTACTCGTCGGCCTGGTGGTGGGTCGAGGGGCTGCGGATGGAGCATCCCTCGTGACGACGCTGGCGATGCTGGCGTGCGCCACCGGCCCGACCGAGGCCAGGTTCGCGGTCCGTGTCGACACGGGCCCGGTGCGGATCGCGTACTCGACGACCGAGCCGACCGACGGTGTCCCGATGGCCTCCCCGTCGTACTCGACGAGCGAGGCGGTCGACGCCACCGGCGCGGCCAAGGTGACCATCACCGGGCTGGATCCGCTGACGCGGTACTGGTGGCGGGTCGAGGACAACGGCACCGTCGACGACTCCCGAACCGCGACGTTCCTCATGCCACCGGCGCCGGGGTCGCACGCCTCCTACACGGTCACCGCCTCCGGCGACGCCGGCCTCACCCCCGAGGTCCCAGGGGCGACAGGGACCGAGCTGCTGCCGGACCGGATCAGTAACCACGAGATCCACGCCTACATCGCCTCACGGATGATCACCGAGGACTGGCTCGCCCACCTCGGGCTCGGCGACATCACCTACTACGACTACGGCCGCCCCGGGTTCGCCGGGTCGACCGAGGCCGACTACGAGCGCGGATACGACGACCTGCACTTGCAGCCCAACCAGGTCGAGCTGTTCGAGGCGGGCTCCTTCATCCACCAGGAGGACGACCACGGGGCCGGCCCGAACGACTGGGATGAGACGTTCACCGACAAAGTGAACTTCGCGGCGGTCTTCCGGCGGAGGGAGCCGCACCACGACCTGCCCGATACCGGTGCGACGTACCGGACGTGGACGTGGGGGCGCGCCCAGTGGATCGTGTGGGACGTCCGCTACTACCGGTCGCCCTCGAGCGATCCCGACGGGCCGTCGAAAACGATGCTGGGCAGCGCCCAGAAGACCTGGTTCGAAGGACTCCTCGACACTTCGACCGCTGAGATTCTGGTGATCGTCTCCCCGGTGCAGTGGATGTCCGGCGGGGACGACTCGTGGCCCGGGTACGCGACCGAGCGCGACGAGATCGCCGCCATGATCGACGCCTACGGGTGGACCGGCCGGATCATCATGATCTCCGCCGACGCGCACTACCTCGCCATCGACACCGGCGGCAACAATAGCTGGGGCGGGTGGCCCTGCGCAGTCTTCGCGAGCCGCGATGCGACGCCGACGATCGGCACCGAGGGCTCCTACGACATCCTCTCGCCCCGTGGCGGCCGAGGCCAGTACGGCACGATCACGGTGACCGACCTCGGGTCGATGATCACCGTCAAGTTGACCGCGTGGCAGAACGGCACCGAGGTCGGCTCCTACACGAAAGCGTTCGACGCCACTCCCTCGGCGACGGCCGCGGACGTCACCGATCTGGTGTCCGGCTCGCACCGCGCGATGGTCGAGGCGAGGGTGGTCACCGAGTACCAGACCGGCGACGACCCCGACGGCGAGGAGATCCCGGTCCTGACGGGCGATGTCGCGTTCGACGCGACCGCGGACGTCTGGGCGAACGCACAACTGGAGACGGCAGGGGTCGATGAGGAGGACCTCACCTCGAGGTTCCCGCGGTTCCCCGACGACCTGCTGGCCCCGTACGGGAATGAGATCTACCTGCGCCGCGGCATCGACACCGGCGCGTCGGTGCTGTGGACACCCCTCGGCTATTTCAGGATCGACGACACCGAGCAGATCGACTCCTCAGAAGGCCGTATCCGGCTCACCGCGCCCGACCGGATGCAAGGACTCATCGACGCCCGGCTCATCACGCCCCGCCAGTACCGGTCGTTCCAGACGATCGCCGCCGTCGTCTACGACCTGGTCCTCGACGTCTACCCCGACGCCGTGGTGGCGTGGGACGACGACACCGAGCAGCTCCCTATTGGCCGTGATCTGGTCATCGAACAGGACCGGTACGCGGCATTGAAGGACATCGCGACCAGCCGCGGCAAAGTGATGTACTTCGACTCGCTCGGTGTGCTGCGGTTCGAGGACGCGCCGGACCCCGATCAGATCGTGTGGGACATCAAAGCAGGACGTGACGGTGTCCTGGTCACCTCCACCCGGAGGGTCTCGAGCCAGGGCGTGCACAACGGCGTCGTAGCCAGAGGCCAGGGGGTCACCGACAGTCCCGCGCTCGGCATCGTCGTCGACACCGGCCCGAACTCTCCCACCCGGTGGGGCGGGCGGTTCGGCAAGCGCCCCAGGTTCTACGAGAGCCCGCTGTTGACCGACAACGCGCAGGCCAGGAAAGCGGCCGAGTCGATCCTCCGCAGGGTCCTCGGGATGCCGTACAGCGTCGACTTCGGGGTCATCCCCAACCCCGCTTTGAGGCCGCGGCAGGCGGTCAGGATCGCCCAGCGCGACGGTAACCGGGAGAAGCACCTCGTGCAGACCCTCACTGTCCCGCTCACCGCCGACCAGGCCATGACCGGCACGACGAAAGAGCAGACGCTGCTGCAGGTCGGATCGTTCCGGCCGACTGAGGCGACCGCGCAGGGAGGAGACTGATCGTGTCCGACGATCTCGCGCCGTTCATGGTCCCGGACGACTCACCCGGGGTCCGCTACGGCCAAGGCAAGATCATTTCCTGGAACGCTGAGACGTTCGCCAACGTGATCGAATGGAACGGCCAGAAGCTCCAGGACCTGGACGTCCTCGCCGGCGTCGACGCGCTCTCATGGGCGCCAGGGATGTTCGTCTCGCTTAAAGGAGTCGACGCGAGCGGCTCCAGGGGTGTCACCCAGTGGGTGATCGAGGGCCGCATCATCCGCCCCGGTAGCGGCAGCGCCGAAGAGATCATCTCGTTCATGCGCGGGAGCCTCGCCAGGCAGATATCGGCCGAGATCCTCGGCGACCGTTTCGACGCCGACTACATGCCGGAGAACGCCACCCGGACCCTGACAACCTACGGCGACCCCGACGGCATCGACCCCGGGCCGGTCGTCGCCGACATGGAGATCTCCGAGGCCGGCCTGGCCGTGGTGTGGCTGTCGGCGATGGGCGGGGCACAGATCTCGGGCTCAGGCGATTTCCAGCAGGGCGGCTGGATGAGCGTGGAAGTCTCCGGCGCTACGTCAAGGCCCGCCGACGACGACCGCGCCAGCTTCATCGACGTGTTCGGCGGGTCGACCTCCGGAGGCTTCGGCATCAACTCGACCCCTGGCAGGGCGGTCGTCATCGAGGGCCTCAACGAGGGCGCGCACACCTTCACGGCCAAGTACAGGGCTGAGGACGGCACCGACGGCTGCTTTTTCTATCGCCGCGGCATGGTCGTCCTCGGCCTCTAACCCCAGCTCACCACCGGCCCGGCTCCGCCGTGCCCGAGAGGAGATCATCATGCAGATCATTTCGCGCTCCGGTTGGGGCGCACGGCGTCCGAACAGCGACATCCGTACCACGTGGTCGCGCCGCACCGGTTTCGTCGTCCACCACTCCGGTGCGTCGGCCGGCCAGTCCGTCCGCGAGATCCAGAACTACCACATGGACTCGAACGGATGGCGCGACATCGGGTACAACTTCCTGGTCGACTCGGACGGCAAGATCTACGAGGGGCGCGGCTGGACCGGCATCGGCGCGCACGTGGCCGGCCACAACACCGCCACAATCGGGGTCTGCGTGATCGGCGACTACCGGTCGACGATGCCGACGCAGGAGGCCCGGGACGCGGTCGCCCGGCTCTACCGCGAGGCCAACCGCCGCAAGGGGTCGACGCTCTCCGTCTTCGGCCACAGGGATTTGGGATCGACTGCGTGCCCGGGCGGGACGCTGTACGGGTGGGTTCGCTCCGAGCTGGCCGGCTACAAGCCCCCCGCCGCGCCGAAGCGGCCGACGACCGGAACGCCGGCGCCAGGACCGAAGTACGACTTCCCGCTCCCCTCGTCCCGCTACTACTTCGGGCCGAAGTCCGGCCCGAACACGAGCGTGTCCGGCTACTACCCGCGCGCATTCAAGGGCCGCAGCGACAACGAGTGGCTCAAGGTCTGGGTCCGGCAGCTGCAGAAGCGCGGCTGGAACGCCCGCAAGGGCGGGACGTACCTCACCCGCTACGGCAACGACGGGCTCTACGGGCCCGAGTACCGCGCCCTCGTCCGCGCCTTCCAGGCCGATCAGGGCCTGGCCGTCGACGGCCTGCTCGGGCCTCGCACCTGGGCCGCGGCGTTCGAGAACCCGGTTACGTAGGGAGACGCCGTGTGGAGACCCTGCTCTACGCCGCCGCCGCGATCGTCGCCCTCGGCGCGGCCGCGACCGTCCTATGGAAGCTGGGCCGCGGCGTGGTGAGACTGCTCCGCCAGGTCCGCACCTTCTTGGAGGACTGGAACGGCGAGCCCGAGCGGCCCGGCGTCCCGGCCCGCCCCGGTGTCCTCGAGCGCCTCGAGCGCCTGGACGCGCAAGTCCACCCCAATTCGGGGTCGTCGCTGCGGGACGCGGTCGACGAGACACGCCAGCTCCTGCGGGGCCACATCGCCGACCCCGACGCGCACCGCTAGCGGTCGACCTCGACGAACTCGCCGACGTCGGGGCCTCCCAGGACCGTCCGGCGCCGGGCACACGGTGGCCGGAGATCACATTCTCGATCCGGCGAGCCCGCTTGTACTCCGCTTCCCAATCATCCGACATACGTACGAATCTAGGAGATGGCCATGCCCGAGACAAGGGGCGAAATTCAGGTAGGCAGCAAGGAAGACCTGCTGACCCGATTCGACGACCGCCACCCCTCAACCATGCACGTCCTGAAGTACTTCGCGTACTCGCACCTGCCCGCGCACCTCAAGGAGGTCTCGAAGCCCGTCGCCGAGCTGGCCGTCCAGATGGTCGCGCGGCTGGACGACGGGCCCGAGCTCACCGCCGGGCTCCGCAAGCTACTGGAGGGCAAGGACTGCCTGGTCCGCGCCCGCCTCGACAAGGAGAATTGATCATGCTTCAGAAGATCAACAAGCTGCTGCCCAAGCCGCTCCGCCGGACTGTCTACGCGGTCGGGATCGTCGGGTTCGTCGCCGCGATGAGCATCGATGGCGACGCTTCGGCCGTCGCGGGCTACGTCGACCAGGGCTCCGAGATCGCGACCGCGCTCGGCAGCCTGATCGCGCTGCTGAACCTCCGCGACCCTGGTGAGGGGGCGGCGCCCGCCGAGTAGATCTCAACGCTGGCGGCTGAGCGTTGAGGTGTTGTCGGAGACGACAACGCGCGTTGTGGACGGCCCTCGCCTACGGGCGGGGGCCGCTTTCGTCGTGCGCGAATGTTACCGCGCGCATGGCTGGCCTGACAGCAGAAAGCCCCGGTCTCCCGGGGCCCTCCGTGTCGCCGCTACCGTCGGCGGGCCTTCTCGGCGGCGAGGACTTCGGCGAGGGTGTCGCCGGTCAGGACCTCGCCAGCTATCGGACGGTCCACCTCGGCCTCCAGCGTGTAGAAACACGCCGCCGAGCAGACGCCCGGCTCGGTCGGTAGCTCGACCGTCGCGTCGGCGCCGCAGATGACGCAGGGTTTCGTGGTCATGATGATGATCCTCTCAGGTCGTGCGTGATGCGGGAAGGGCTACTGGTCGGTCCGGTTGCAGATCCAGTGATGCGCCACGCCGCTGATCATGAGGGCGGCGGCGGACATCGCGGGGGTGATGCACCGACAGTTGGTCTCGCTGGTGATGCGGACTTGGCGGGCTATGTACTCCTCGACCATGACCGCGTCGAGCCGGTCCATGTCGAGGTGGGCGCGGAGGCGGTCGAGGCTGACCCAGCCGCCGGGGGTTTTCTCGAGGTCGGCGATGGCGTCGCGGAGGCGTTCGCCGGGGGTGGGTTCGGGTACGGGGGCCCAGGACCCGATGACCCAGTGGCCGCGCTCGTTTTTGTGGGCGACGACGTCGCCGTTGCGGCACCAGCGGCGGGCTTTGGCGGGGGTGGTGCCGGCCTGGGCGGCGAACTGGGTGATCGTCTGGAGTTTCATGGTCTCGTCCTCTCGGGGGTGTGGTGGCCCCGGGTCTCCCCGGGGCCGGCTGGCTAGTAGGGGGCGATGAGGTGCTGGTACTCGCCGCCGAGCCAGAGGGCGGCCTCCCGGTCCTCGCGGGTGAGCGTCTTCTGGTTCGACTCGGGGAGGAGGCGGACGGTGTGGGTGCCGGCGAGGTCGGTGAGGGCCTGGTCGATCTCGGTGCGGGTGTAGTCGGGGAGTGCCCGGCGGAGGCGGGCGAGGCCGACGTACTCGTGGCCGCCGTTCTCGGCGCGGAGGCGCTCGGCGGTGTGGAGGATGGCCTGGGTGGGGATCAGTTGGATGCGGAGACTCTGCGTGCTGCTCATGTAGATAAGTCTATACCCCTCTTGATTTCAATGTCAAGGGGGGTAGGGACTTAATTTGCGCAGCCCCTCACTCCTCCTCTTCTCCCTGGTCAGGACGCCACTGCCGCCCCTCCGCCACCTCGCTCGCGTGCGCCACCGCTCGCGCCACAAGCGCCCGCTCGCCCCGGCTCATCGACTCCAGGTGCCCATCGGCCAGATCCCCGGCCGCCACCGCGATACGGCGGGCGGCCGCCCGCTGATCGGCATACACCGGCCGGCCCCGCTTGGTCAGCATCCCCAGCGCCTTCATCAGGTCGCCGGTGTGGCGGTCGGTGTGCTCCAGCAGCAGCTCGGCACCGCGCCGCAGCAGCGCCGGCCGCACCCCCTGCGCGGTCATCGGTCCGTCGCCGAGCCGCGCCAGCGCGACCTTGCCGACGCCGAGCCGTTCGGCTAGGGCCTCGTCGTCGAGTCCGAGCTCGGCGCGGAGCTGCTCGAGGTACTGGCCGCGCTGGTCGGTGATCCAAGCGCCGGCGCCTTCGGCGAGGTCGCCGAGCACGCGGAACCGCTCGGCCGGGTCGAGTTTCTCCAACTCGGGCCAGTTGAGGATGAGGTAGTCGTCGAAGTTCGTCATGGGTCCTCCATAGGGTCGCCCCCGGCCGCAGCCGGAGGCGGTGGCTTATTCGCTGACGAGCACCGGGTTGGCAAGCACGAGCGAGCCGTACTTCGTCTTCTCGACGACCATGCCCTCGCGTGCGTCGCCGAAGCGCGAGTTCGGGTCGGGCGACAGGATCAGCTCGGCCTTGCGTCCCCAGACGCGGCGAGTGATGGTCTCAGGCGTGCGCCCGGTGTGGACTTCCTGGGTGTGCGGGTTCTTGATCTCAGCCATCGTTGCGTCCTCTCGATGATCGGTTTCTAGTAGCAGTCGCAGGTGCGGCGGTCGAGGCCGCAGTAGTGGCACTCGGCCGAGCCGGCCGGGACGTGGGAGGCCAAGCCGAGCATGGCGCCGACGCCGCCGTCGGCGCTGACGGTCCGGCGGGCCTTGGACTCGTTCGACCAGCCCGGCTGGAGCCGCGCGGGCTTCGGGGCCGGCTTGGGGGCGGGGTTGCGGAGGGCCTGGACGTGGGCGCGGGCGGCGGTCTCGCTGCCGAAGGTGCCGCGCTTGCTGGTCGACTCGACCAGCTGGCCGTCGAGGTAGAGCCAGTAGCCGATGACCTGGCCGCGGCGGCCTTTGTCGGCCTCGATGCGGATGCCGGCCATCGCGTCGGCGCAGCGCTGGGAGGCGGTGAGGTAGGCCCGGTAGGCGGGGCTGGTCTGGTAGGTCATCGGTCTATCCTTCGTGTGGAGGTCTTTCGCCTTGACCTCTTAAAGATACACCCCCCTTGACTTCAATGTCAAGGGGGGTGGTTCATTTTCCTTAGAGGTGCCAAACCACTGGCCAGAGCGCTAGTAGAGCGCTCCCACTCACCGCGAAAGCGAGGCCGCCCGGACCGATCCCGGACGGCCAAGGAGCGACAGCTCGGTAACCACCGGCAGGGTACGCCGGGGCACCGACATGAAGCGGCCCTCCCCGGTCATCGGGAAGGGCCAGTACTCTGGATCAGGATGCGTAGTCAGCGCCGTCCGGCAATGCCGCTGATGGGGTCAGCAGTCACCGCCGGGCGGCGCGCAGCAGCGACTCGAAGTCGCCGACCGCGACACCGAAGATCGGCGAGCCATCGCCCAGCTTCGAGTCGCGCACCTCGAACGCACCCTCGCCAGCCCGGGCCTCGACGCAGTTCGCGCCGGAGTTGCCCGAACGGCTGGACTTGCGCCAGTTCGTCTTCATTGCAGGAATTCCTCCAGTTCTACCGATTGCCGGTCCCTGACGGTGGCGAACACCGCCTCGTACTGCGACACTACGTCACCCTCGACGTAGCGGCCTCCGTCGATGTCCTCGACGTAGGCGAAGGGCCGGGCCCCGGCGTTCTGCGGGGGCGTGAGGATCGTAAACGACCCGAGCATGGAGGCGTGAAACCCGGTGATCACTCGAATATCGACGCCCAGGTCTCGGGCCTGACGGAGCCGCTCGACCTGCCCTCGCCTGACGTCGGGGTGGTCGTCGAGGTAGGCGAGCGCGGCGCGGCCGATGAGGAACCGCATGTGCGGCAGCGGGGAACGGCTGAAGACGATCTCTTGGCGGCGGGTCCTCAGGTCCCGGAGGGTTTCGGCGAGGCGGCTCTCGATCGGTAGCTGGGCCTCTTGCGCGGTCCGGTGGTATTCGGGGGTCTGGAGTAGCCCGGGGATGTATTCGAGCTCGAGGGAGCTGATCAGGCGGGCGGTCGCCTCGGTCTCGTACAGCACCCGCAGGTCCGGGGGGACGTTGTTGCCCTCGAAGATCCCTCTCCGCTTGGAGTCGAGGGACAGGGAGGTCATGCGGGTCATCTGCTCGGAGGTCGCGCCGATCGCGTCGGCGAGGGCCTTGATGGTCATGGGTTTGGGGGCGACTTCGCCGGACTCCCAGCGCCGGATGGTGGAGACGTGGACGTTGAGGGCGGCGGCGACGTCGGCGGGTTGCTGGCCGGAGGTTTCGCGTATGCGGGTGATGAGGGCCCCGAGTGCCAATCGGGTGAGTGTCGGTGTGCTCTGCGTACTCATCAGCACAGTATGGGCGCTTTCCATGCGTGTGCGCAATAACCACGCTGCATTCTGCGCCGTGCATTTTGCGCCCTGGCGAGTCACTTCACAGGGGTTGCGAAACGCCTTACGGTCGTTGCATGGCCGAGGCGATCGGCCTCCGCATAGACCGGCGGGCCGCCGGCACGACTACGCATCACCCGGCGGCCCGCCTTCACCAGAGGTTGGAGCTCTGATGACACCTAGCGTACGAGGCGCACCAGACGCCGAGCAACAAGCGCTCCTGGGGGAGCTGCACCCCACGCCCGGAGTCCGCCTCACCCTGCACCGCACCGACCGTCCCGGCGAGGCGATCCTCATCCGGCACCGCACCAACCCGCACACCGGCCCCGAGGCCGACACCGCCGCGCGCATCCGCTACCACGGCGCCGTGGTCTCCCGGATCGAGTGGGACGAGCACCACCGGTCGCACCGGATCGTGTGGATGGGCATGGTCGAGGACTGGATCAGGGCGCAGATCGCGGGCGCCTCGTGAGCCCGCAGACGCTCCTGGAGCGGCCCCGTCCGGCGTGGGACACCGAGCCGCCGCCGGGCTACCCGCGGCGCTCGCTGGATTGGTATCTGGCGCGGGCGCGGGCCCGTGAGCGCGCGCGTGGCCGCCCGGCGCTGGCCTCCCTGACCTGACCCCTTGGGGCCGTGATGGCGGCGGCCCCACCCCCGGCCACGCGGTGGGGCGTGGCCGGGGCCCCCAGACTCCCCCGCGACGGGATCGGCGCGGAGGAGAGCGGCGGCCCGGTAGTCCCCACTACTCGCCTGTCGGCCGGGCCGCCGCATCACTCAGAGAGAGGACCATGAGAGATCTGATCATCGTCGCCGGATGCATCGCCATGATCTGGCTGACGTGCACCCCGCTGGGCCGGTACTACCTCCGGCGGATCGCGGTCGGCCTCGCCCTCGCCGCTGTGGCCGTCGGCGCCGCCGTCGAGCTCGACCTCTGAGTCACCCGTCCGGGCGAGAACGCGTATGAGCCCTCGTGTCCAGGGGACTCACCAATAGCCACCCTTAGACCCCTACTGAGGCTCCCGTCGCCTTCGGGCGTCGGGATGCCCCCAGGGGGCAGCGGCCCGGGCTGAATAGCCCGGGCCGCCTTCACCACTCGCGCCACTTGTAGTCGATCCGCCGCTCCTCGAACGCCCGCACCCCCGGCCGATTGCGCCGCAGCTTGATGTACTCGAACAGCAGCTGGACCACTTCGCGCTTGGCCTCGATCGGGACGTCGTTCTCCCACACGCGCCGCACCACAGCCTCGCCAGCACCGGCGGTGAGCTTCAGAAACTCACGCAGCACCGGCGGAGCACCGGCGGTCGCCGCCGCCTGCTTCGCGGCCTCAAGCTGGGGTTCGAGCTTCGCCTTCCGTTTCCCGAGCTGCTCGAGGGTGAGGATATCCAGGTCGTAGCCCCTGAACGCCTCGTCGAGCTTCGCTTGCAGCCGCTTCACCTCAGCTTGCGCGGCGGCGGCCTCGGAGTCGTCGGCCGCGCCGATGCGGGCGATCACGTCCGGCTGCGACACGCGCGCGATCACCAGGTCGGAAATGTAGTCGTCGACCCAGGAGACCCGAATCGACGTGCAGCCCGGCCCCATCTCGGGCACCGGGTCCACTCTCGGGTCGTCGCGGCACGAGTAGCGGATGTTCCGGGTCGTCCCGCCCGGTGGCCGCCCGGCCCCTTGGCGTCGCCCGCACACGTCGCAGGTCATGAAGTAGGAGACGAGGTGGTCGGCCTGTGCGGCGCGGGAGGCGCGGCGGTCCTCGTTGGTGAGTACGCGGTGGCACGACCACCACTCGTCGATCCACGCCGCATCGCCGAACAGGGGCGCCCAACCGGCCTCGAGCAGCTCGCCGGTCGTGGGGTGCTTGCGCATACCGATGTGCGCCGGGTTCAGCAGCACCCTGCGGAGGTTGTCGTTGCGCCACGGCGCGCCCGATTCCATCAGCGGCACCCACTGCGGGTCGTCAGGGTCGAGGGCGGCGCGGCGGTTGAAATCGAGGCGGACGCGGCGCAGGGACCAGCCCTGGTTGATGCGCTGGACGCCTTCGCGGATGCACCCGCGCGTGACCGGGTCCGGCTCTTGGCGGATGAGTTCGCGGGTGCGGTCGTC
The DNA here is from genome assembly GCF_054779575.1 of Glycomyces halotolerans. NCBI lineage: Bacteria > Bacillati > Actinomycetota > Actinomycetes > Glycomycetales > Glycomycetaceae > Glycomyces > Glycomyces halotolerans. Next base: position 13,569 of record NZ_BAAGXZ010000005.1, on the reverse strand, counting down.
GTAGAGCCTGCGGTGCCCGAACGGGATCTTGCCGTCCGGCCTTCCCGATTCGAGGAGGGCGAGCTTGTCGCGGTTGATGCGCTCGGAGGTCTGGCCGGACTCGTATTCGGCGTCGATGATCATCTCGAGCAGGCGTTTGCGGTCGCGGGGCTTGCGGGGGTTGTAGGCGGTGTCCTCGTCGATGATGTAGACCAGGGCGCTCTGTGCGGCGCACAGGTCGACGAACGCGACGCCTTCGGCCGAGGTGCGGGAGCCGCGTGAGGCTTCCCAGAGCATGACGAGGTCGAATCGGCCGGCGGCGAGGTCGGCCATCATCCGGTCCCACTCGTCGCGGGCCTTCGTGGAGAACGCCGAGGCCGACACGTCGTTGTCGCGGTAGATCTCCAGGCTGGCGACGGCGAGCTCCTCGCCGGCGGCGGTGCCCCGTTGCACTTGCTGCTTGACCGACCGGCCCCGGTTCGCTTGGTGCTTCCGGGTGTCTTTCGAGACGCGCGCGTACAGGCAGGCGCGTCTGCCAGGGGGAACGTTAGCCATGCGGGCATCCTACCGGTGTAGCTCCCTAGCGTGCAATAGCTGACGGGATGGCGCACTGCTACATCCTGCGCCATCAGGAACTGGTCATCGGCGACACGCTCCGCAAGGCCGAGCGGCTGGCCAGGGCCGAGGGCCGCGGCATGTGGGCCGGCGCCGTCCTCGACTAGGCCGTGTTCTCCAGGTAGCGCAGCACCGCGGCGACGCGCCGGTCGGTGTGGTCGTCGGGCGGCAGCTCCAGTTTGAGGAAGATGTTGCGGATGTGCTTGTGGACGGCGTTCTCGGTGATGAACAGCCGCTGCGCGATCGCCGCGTTGCCCAGGCCTTCGGCCATGACCGACAGGACCTCCTTCTCGCGGGGCGTGAGCCGCTCCAGCGGGTCGCCGGACCGCCGCTGCGCGAACAGCTGGGCCACGACCTCCGGGTCGATCGCGGTGCCGCCGTCGGCGACGCGCCGCAGCGCCTCCACGAAGGCGTCGACGCGGCCGACCCGTTCCTTGAGCAGGTACCCGATCCGGTTCGCGCCGCCGGCCAGCAGGTCGGTGGCGAAGCTCTGCTCCACATAGGCCGACAGGACGAGCACCGCCAGCTCCGGATGGAGGCCGCGGGCCTCCACGGCGGCCTTGATGCCCTCGTCGGTGTGCGTCGGCGGCATCCGCACGTCGACCACCGCCACATCGGGCCGGTGCTCGTCGACCGCCTTCAGCAGCGCGTCGGGCCGGTCGACCGACGCGACCACGTCGAATCCCTCCCCGCGCAGCACCAGCCCCAGGCCCTCGCGCAGCAGCGTGTCGTCTTCGGCGATCACGATCCGCATGGCAACTCCGCTTCGATCCGCGTCGGCCCGCCGGCCGGACTGGTCACGGCCACCCGGCCGTCATGGGCCTCGACCCGGCGGCCGATGCCGGCCAGGCCCGAGCCCGCGGCCGCGTCGGCGCCGCCGCGGCCGTCGTCGGTCACGCTCACTCGCAGCCGGTCGGCCCGCAGGACGACCTCGACGGCGGCCCGGCTGGCCTCGCTGTGCTTGGCGACGTTCGTCAACGACTCCGCCACAACGAAATAGGCGGTCGCCTCGACACTGGCCGGGCACCGGACCGGCACGTCGACGACCACTTCGCACGGCACCGCGCACTCCGAGGCCAGAGCGCTGACGGCTCCTTCCAGGCCGCGGTGCTCCAAGACCGGTGGGAGGATGGAGCGGACCACGGCCCGCAGCTCCGCGAGCGCCAGCTCCACCGAGTCCTGCGCGCGGGCCAGGATCGCGTCGGCCCGCTCGGGGTCCCGGTCCACTTCCTTCCTCGCCGCCCCGACCAGGACCGCGACGCCGACGATCCGGTTCTGCGCCCCGTCGTGCAGGGCCCGCTCGATGCGCCGCAGTTCCACCGCGTGCGCGTCCAGGGCCGCCGCGCGCGTCGCCGTCAGCTGCGCGACCCGCTCCGAGAGGTCCACGTCCGGGTCGGGTCCGAGGAGATTGACCCCCGGCCGGCACTGGAACTCCAGCAGTTTCGCGGCGGCCAGGAGCCACACGATGAACGCCGCGACCCCGAACACCGTCCCGGCCACGGCCCCGCCCCATGTCTGGACCTCGATCACCCCGTTGAGGACCGTCCGCTCGGCGGGGTCGACGAGGTTCCACCACAGCGGGATGGTGGTGTCGTGCACCGCGTTGAACGGCAGCTGCACCGTGACGACGCCGACGATGAGGCCGAACGTGCCCTGCATGAACAGCCACGCCAGGTCGCGGCGGGAGGCCGGGTCGCCGGCGACCGCGCGGACCGTGCTGAGCGAGGCGTCGGGCGCCGCGTCGTGATAGGGCTGCTCGACCGGGCGGCCGAGCCGGTGCAGCCGCCGCCGCTCCAGGTCGGCGAGCACCCGCACCCACTGCAGCATCGGCCGAATGAGCGGACGGCCGATGCGGACGGCGCTGAGCACGCCGACGGCGGCGGCGAACGGCACCGTGAACAGCGCGACCATGCCGATGCCCGCGCCCGCCGCGGCCCAGCCGGTCGCGACCGTCGCCGCGCGCAGCTGACCGCCGATCGAGTCCTCGTCTCGGCCCATGCGCCTCCCACCTCTCCGAATCGCCCGGCGGCGCCCGTCCCAGAAACCTACCCGGGCACCGGCCGCGGCGTCGGTACAGCGGGCTGTACCCCTGCGGCTACCTCTGGCGCCACCCGCATTCACCTGCTCGCTGCATTGGGGTCCAACGCTTCAGGACATAGCGTCGGGATACAGCGAACACCACCCTCGGAAGGGCCCGCAATGAACGACACCCATCCCGCCCGCGACCGGGACGAGGCCGCTCCGGCCTCGGACGGCACCGACCTGCTCCTGTGGATCGCCCTGGCCCTGACCGCCGGGGTCAACGCCGGCCTGTCCCTGATCGGGCTCGAACTGCTCGCGATCCCCTTCGGCGCCGTCGCCCTCTTCGCCGGCGTCACGCTCCTCATCCGCCACCTCCAGCGCAGGAAATGACCGTGCCGAGCCTTCCCGCGCCCAGAGGCGGGCTGCGCGACGACCCCACCCGGCCGGCCGCGCTGCTCATGCGAGAGGTCACCAAGACCTACGACGGGGCCCGCAACGCCCTCGACGGCATCACCCTCCAGGTCCCGCGCGGATCGTTCCTGGCCGTGACCGGCCCGGCCGGCTCCGGCAAGTCGACGCTCCTGCACTGCGCCTCCGGCCTCGAGGCGGCCACCGGCGGCGAGGTCGCCATCGGCGGCGCCGCCGTACGGCTCGGCCGGGCGCAGCCGACCGCGCTGCGGCACGGCCGCGTCGGCTTCGTCTTCCGCTCCTACAACCTCCTGCCGTCGCTGACGGTCGAAGAGCACCTCGAACTGGCGCTGCGCGTCACCGGCGCCGCGACCGACCGGAGGCGGCTGCGCCGCCTCGCCGACCGCACCGGCATCGGGCCGCTGCTCGACCGCCGCCCCGAACGGCTGTCGCCGATCGACCAGCAGCGGGCCGCGATCGCCCGCGCGTTCGCGCCCGGACCCGAGATCGTCTTCGCCGACGAGCCGACCGGGGAGCTCGACGCCGAGGCCGCCGAGGCGGTCCTCGCGCTGCTGCGCGACCTGGTCGAACAGTCGGGTCCGGCGGTCGTGATGGCCACCGGCCGGAGCGAGGCGGCCGCGTTCGCGCACGCCGCGGCGGTGCTGGAGGAGGGCAGGATCGAGCGTTTCGTGCCGCGGCCGACCACCGAGGCGCTGGAGCGGCGCTCGCCGCAGCCGGCATGAGACACCGCGCAGGGGCCGCCCGGCGGGCGGCCCCTGCGCGGTGTCGGTTCAGACGGAGGCGGGAAGCGGGCGGCGGGCCAGCAGCGCCGTCGCGGAGGCGGCGAGTCCGACGACCGCGACGCCGACGACCAGGTACAGGCCCGGCCGGTAGGCGGCGATGCTCGTGGCGGCGGTGGCGCTGATCAGGCCGGTCGCGACCGCCAGGACGATCGCGCCGCCGATCTGGCCGGAGGTCTGGACCAGGCCCGAGGCCAGGCCCTGCTCGTGGTCGGCGATGCCTTCGGTGGCCTGCACCATGACCGACGAGAAGCCGAGCGCGAAGCCCATGCCGAGCAGCAGGAAGCTCGGCAGGTAGTCGGCGAAGTAGGCCGGCTCGCTGTCGCCGCCGCGGACGATGAACCACAGGTAGCCCAGGACGAACGAGCTCATCGAGGCGATGATCATCGGCGTCGTCCCGAACCGGTCGATGAACCGGCCGGCCAGCGGCGAGATGAACGCCACCAGGACCCCGGCCGGGGCCAGGGCCAGCGCCATCCGCAGCGGACCCCATTCGAGCGTGTTCTGCAGGTACAGCGACACGATCGTCTGGAAGCTGATGTAGGACCCGAAGATCGCCATCGCGGCGAGGTTGGCGCGCACGATCGACCGGACCTTGAGGATGCTCAGGCGCACCAGCGGCCGGCGGACCCGGTTCTCGACGACGAAGAACGCGCCGAGCAGGACGACCGCGGCGGCGGTCGTCGACAGCACCGTCGTGGTGAAGCCGGTCTCCGGGGCGGTGACGATCGTGTAGACGGCGGCGAGCATGCCGCCGGTGAGGAGCGCGGCGCCGGTGAGGTCGATGCTGCCGCGTTCGGTGCGTTCGCCGCGCGGCACCACGATGAAGGCCGCGACGATGACCGCGGCGACGACGGCGACCGGGGCGTAGAACGTCAGCCGCCAGTCGATGCCGGTGAGCAGGCCCGAGACGATCAGGCCGGAGGCGTAGCCGGTGGCGCCGAAGACGGTGAAGACCGACAGGGCCTTGTTGCGGTCGTGGCCCTCCTTGAAGGTGGTGGTGATGATCGACAGGGCCGCCGGGGCGGTGAAGGCGGCGGCGACGCCTTTGACGATGCGGCTGGCGATGAGCATCGCGCCGTCGTCGACCATGCCGCCGACCAATGAGGCCAGTCCGAACACGACCAGGGCGGTCAGGAAGACGCGGCGGCGGCCGAGCAGGTCGGCGGCCCTGCCGCCGAGGAGCAGGAGGCCGCCGTAGCCGAGGATGTAGCCGTTGACGATCCATTGGAGACTCGCGGTGTCGAGGCCGAGTTCGGCTCCGATGGACGGCAGCGCCACGCCGACCATGGAGACGTCGAGGGCGTCGAGGAACATCGCGAGTCCGGCGACGAAGAGGATCGCCCAGAGCCTGGGGCCCCAGCGGGCCGGGGCGTGTGCCGGGGTGGTGGAGCGGTCGAGGTTTTCCGGTTCGGTTTCGGTGAGTGTCACGCGGCTCAACTTATATGCCCGTGCATTCAATGTCAACGCATTAAATGAATGGACATAAAATGCCTTGACATGGTAATCTGCTGGTCATGGAGCCTCCACCCGAACCGGACGTCTGCGCGAAGTGGTCAGCGACACTACGCGTGTACCACGACACGTCCTGCGAGCTCGAAAACGAACTCCAGGCACGACACGGGTTGGGACTCAGCGAATTCGAAGTCCTCCAGGCCCTCAGCGGCCACTGCGGCGAACACGACGGCAAAGTCCGCATGAAACAACTCGAAGCCGAGATGTACCTCAGCCAAAGCGCCCTCTCACGCACCATCACCCGCCTCGAGAAGGCCGGACTCGTCACCCGAGCCACCTGCGAATACGACCGCCGCGCCAACCTCCTCATGCTCACCGCCGCCGGCCGCGACCGCTGGGACGCCGCCCGGCCCACCCACAACGCCGTCCTCCGCAGACATTTCGCCTGACCGCGCGACCCCTCCCCCATGCCCCCACTCGGTAAGGTGAGAGCCAGAGAAGCCACGACCGGACTCGGCATGGAGAGATCCCAATGACCAACCCCGACAACAACGCGCCCGAGGAAGACGACGGCGGCACGTTCAAACTCAAGCCCGGAGGTCAGTCGAAGCCCGAGCCGGAATCGCAGGACCCGCTCGACTCGACCATGAAACTCCGCAAATCCGGCGGCCAGGGCCCGGCGTCGACACCGCCCCCGCCGCCCTCCCCGCTCGGCCAACCCACCGGCCCGGCCAACCCGCCCGGGCCCTACAACGACACCGCCGTCATGCCGCAGTCCGGCGGATCCCAGACCGGCTTCCAGCCTTCGGCCCCCGTCCCCGGACAGCAGTCGCCACTCGGACAGCAGCCGCAGCAGCAGCCCCAGGGCCAGAGCCCGTACGGCGCACAGCCCTACGGACAGCAGCAAGGCGGCCAGATGCCGCCCCAGACCGGCGGGCAACCGTACGGGCAGCCGGCCGCTGCGGGCCACGTCCCCGCCGGCGTCAAACGCATCGCCCTGCTCGCCCTCATCGCCGGCGGCACGAGCCTGGTCAACGTCATCGTCAGCATCGCCATGGCCGGAGGATCCACCGGCGTGTTCGCCGTGCCCGGCCTCCTGTTCGCGCTCGCGATCCTCGGCTTCGGCTTCACTCTGCCGCGCGGCATGCTCTCCTCCAAGGGCCTGCGCCTGACCGGCATCATCCTCATGATGGTCCAGGGCGGCTTCGGACTGCTCGCGCTGCTCGGCATCCTCGGGGTGCTCGGTCTGCTCGGCACCGGCTACATCCTGCTGAGCCTGCTGTTCTCGGCCGTCATCGTCGGCGCCGACGCCTGGGCCGCGTTCATCTACTTCAAGGACACCGAGGCCCACGCCTGGATGACCGGCGGCGCCGCCGCGCCGCAGCACCCGGGCGCGCCCGGACCGCAGGGCTACCCCGCGCAGCCCGGGCCGCACCCCGGGCAGCAACCCGGACAGCAACCCGGACAGCAACCCGGACAGCAACCCGGCGGATACCCGCCGCCTCCCGGATACCAGCAGGGCCAGCAGCCGCCGCAGAGTCCGTACGGTCGCTAGCCCTTCACACTTCCCACTGGTCGGGACTAAGCTCACTCGTATGGACGGCCGCGGCTGCCACGGCGACACCCATGGCGCCGTACACCTGGCGATGTCGCCGCGGCCGCATGCGAGGAGGTCAGTATGTCTGCAGCCCCAGTGAGGGTGGTGGTCGCGAAGGTCGGGCTCGACGGGCACGACCGCGGAGCGAAGGTCGTGGCGCGGGCGCTGCGCGACGCGGGCATGGAAGTGATCTACACCGGCCTGCACAACTCGCCCGAGCAGGTCGTGGCCACCGCGCTGGCCGAAGACGCCGACGCCATCGGGCTGAGCATCCTCTCCGGAGCCCACATGACGCTCTTCCCGCGAGTCATGCGACTACTCCAAGAGGCCGACGCCGACGACATCGTCGTATTCGGCGGCGGCATCATTCCCGACGAGGACATCGCGGCACTCACCGAGGCCGGAGTGGCCGCCATATTCGGTCCCGGAGCCTCCACTCAGGCGATCGCCGAATGGGTCGCCGAACACGTCGGCCGCGCCAAAGCCGGCGGCGCCGTCACCTGAACGCACGCCCCCGGCCGGCGAGAACCCCGGGCGCGAAAAATAATCCGCCGGGCCCGTAACCGCCCGCAGGGGCGCTCGTTCTTTATAGTGTCGGGCGCAGCGAGCACGGCGCCGGATACATCGAGAAGCGGCGATCGAATCGCCGCGAATCGGTATAGCACGGCTCATAGAGCCATGCCACAAGCCGCCGATGCCCTGTCGATTGAGGGGTGGCGATAGGGCATCGTGCCTAAAAGGGGATCAAGCCTTTGAGGGGTGGGCTTGATTCCCGACTAAAAGGGGACCGGACGCCTGAGGGGTGCGTCCGGTCCCCGCTTACGTGCGCATCGCTTTCACAGGCCCCCTCACCCGCGGTGAGACCTTCGAACTCGTCACACCCGCCGCCGCCACACGGGCGAGACCCGCCCCCGCGCGTTACGCTGCGCTAACGGGCACCTGACCAGAACTTCGGTCCCCGGCCCCCGCACCGGCGGGACGGGACGGGCCAGGCAACCCGGTCAAAGAAGACTAGCTAGTGGAGCGGACTCTACAGTGGATCTGTACGAATACCAGGGCCGCGCACTGTTCGCCCGGCACGGTGTGCCGGTACTGGACGGCGGCGTCGCCACCACCCCGCAGGAGGCCGTGGAGCTCGCTGAGCGCCTCGGTGACCGGGTGGTCGTCAAAGCGCAGGTGAAAGTGGGCGGCCGAGGCAAGGCGGGCGGCGTCAAACTCGCCGACACCGTCGACGAGGCCCGAACCCACGCCACGAACATCCTCGGCATGGACATCAAAGGCCACACGGTCGAAAAAGTCATGCTGACCGTCACGGCCGACATCGACTCCGAATACTACTTCTCCTACCTCCTCGACCGGGCGAACCGCACCTTCCTGTGCATCGCCTCCACCGAAGGCGGCGTGGAGATCGAAGAGGTCGCCAAAACCGACCCCGACAAGGTCGTCAAGACCCCGATCGACGCCGGCGTCGGCGTCACGCCCGACATCGCCGGCCAGATCGTCGACCGCGCCGGGTTCCCCGTCGACCTCCGCGACCAGCTCGTCGACGTCTTCGTCAAACTCTGGGACGCCTTCGTCGCCGAAGACGCCACCCTCGTCGAAGTCAACCCGCTCGTCCGCACCCCCGAAGGGAAGGTCCTCGCCCTCGACGCGAAGGTCACCCTCGACGAGAACGCGAACTTCCGGCACTCCGAGAACACCGAATTCGAAGACAAGTCCGCGGTCGACCCGCTCGAGCAGCGCGCCACCGAAGCCGGCCTCAACTACGTCAAACTCGACGGCCAGGTCGGCATCATCGGCAACGGCGCCGGCCTGGTCATGTCGACCCTCGACGTCGTCGCCTACGCCGGCGAGAAGCACGGCGGCGTCAAACCCGCCAACTTCCTCGACATCGGCGGCGGCGCCTCCGCCTCGGTCATGGCCAACGGCCTCGAAGTGGTCCTCTCCGACCCGCAGGTCAAGAGCGTCTTCGTCAACGTCTTCGGCGGCATCACCGCCTGCGACGAAGTCGCCAACGGCATCATCGGCGCCCTCCAGATGCTCCACGACCGCGGCGAAGACGTCGACAAACCGCTCGTCGTCCGCCTCGACGGCAACAACGCCGAAGTCGGCCGCAAGATCCTCGCCGACGCGAACCACCCGCTGGTGACCGAAGTCGACACCATGGACGCCGCAGCCGACAAGGCCGCCGAGCTCGCGAACAAGGAGGCCTAGGCCAATGGCGATCTTCCTCAACGAGAACAGCAAGGTCATCGTCCAGGGCATGACCGGCTCCGAAGGCATGAAGCACACCCGCCGCATGCTCAAGGCCGGCACCAACGTCGTCGGCGGCGTCAACCCGCGCAAAGCCGGCCAGAAAGTCGACTTCGACGGCCAGAGCCTGCCCGTGTTCGCCTCCGTCCAAGAGGCCATGGCCGAAACCGGCGCCGACGCCTCCGTCGTGTTCGTGCCCCCGGCGTTCTGCAAAGCCGCCGTCATCGAAGCGATCGACGCCGAGATCGGCCTCGCCGTCGTCATCACCGAAGGCATCCCGGTCCACGACTCGGTCGCCTTCTGGAACCACGCCGAATCCAAGGGCAACAAGACCCGCATCGTCGGCCCCAACTGCCCAGGCATCGCCAGCCCCGACAAGTCCAACGCCGGCATCACCCCCGCCGACATCACCGGCTCCGGACCCATCGGCCTGGTCTCCAAATCGGGCACGCTCACCTACCAGCTCATGTACGAGCTGCGCGACGTCGGCTTCTCCACCTCCGTCGGCATCGGCGGCGACCCGGTCATCGGGACCACCCACATCGACTGCCTCCGAGCATTCGAGAACGACCCCGAGACCAAGGCGATCGTCATGATCGGCGAAATCGGCGGCGACGCCGAAGAACGGGCCGCCGAATACATCAAGGCCAACGTGACCAAACCGGTCGTGGCCTACATCGCCGGCTTCACCGCGCCCCCCGGCAAGACGATGGGCCACGCCGGCGCCATCATCTCCGGCTCGGCCGGCACCGCCGACGCCAAGAAGGAAGCCCTCGAGGCCGCCGGCGTCAAAGTCGGCAAGACCCCGAGCGAAACCGCCAACCTCATGCGCGAGATCGTCAAGGGCCTCTAACTCGACGGACGGAACACGGGCCGGGGCGGTGACCGCCCCGGCCTTCGCCGTCTCCGGCCCCGGAGCATTCGTCCGTTCGCCGGAATCTTGTCGGAGGCCGATGGTTATGTGGAGTGCATCAAACGCCCTCGGCGGGACCGACGGGCGGCCTTCCCGCGACGACCAGGAGGACTCCATGGCAGAAGTGCAACCTATCCCCGAGGGCTACCCCCGGGTGAGCCCGTATCTGATCGTCGACGGCGCGAACGACGCCATCGACTTCTACACCGAGGTGTTCGGCGCCGCCGAACACGCCCGCATGGAAGCCCCGGGCGGCACCGTCGCCCACGCCGAGATCACCATCGGCGATTCGATGATCATGCTCGGCGACCCGTCCCCCGATCTGGACGCGCGCGACCCCAAGCAGGTGGGCGGCACACCGGTGTCGCTGATGATCTACGTCGAAGACGCCGACGCCGTGTTCTCGCGGGCCGTCGCCAAGGGCGCGAAGGCGCTCACCGAGGTGTCCGAGCAGTTCTACGGCGACCGGCTCGGCAGCTTCGAGGACCCGTGGGGGCACCGTTGGTACGTGGGGACCCACGTCGAGGACGTCACGCCCGAGGAGATGAAGCGCCGCGCCGCCGAGGCGATGTCCTAGGCGCAGGACGGTCACGGCGAACGCCACGCAATACGGCGACAGGTCCCGGCCGCGATGCGGCCGGGACCCAGAACCGTGTCACCGGGCCAGCCCACCGCCTACACCGCTGCTCGCACACCGTGTGGACACACGGCCCGCGCTAGAATGTGCGACGTGGCCCACGATCGATCCGACGGCATACGCGGCCTGAACGACCGGGAGTCGGATTCGCCTTACGTAGAGCGGGTCTACCAGGTGTCGGAGAGCGCGGCAGGCGGCGCGCCCGCACCGAAGCGCATGGTGTCGGTGGCCAACTCGAACTGGGAACTGGTCGTCTGGACCTCCGGCGGCGCCACCAACGTCTCAGTGCGCGGCCCCGAGACCCGCCCATCCGAAGTGCCCCTCGACGGCACCCCCGGCAGCGCCTTCGGCATCGTGTTCCGCCACGGTGCGTTCCTGAAGAGCCTGCCCGTCGGCGGACTCGTGGATTCGAGCGTGGAGAGCCCGCACACCACGGCGCGCACGTTCGTGCTGCACGGCGATCAGTGGGAGATCCCCGCCTACGAGAACGTGGAGACGTTCGTCGACCGCATGGTCCGATCCGGCCTGCTGTCCCGGGACCCGCTGGTCACCGACGTCATCGCCGGAGACGTTCCGCCGCTGATCACCTCCCGGTCCGTGCAGCGCCGCGTGGCAGCGGCCACGGGCCTGACACAGGGCATGATCCGGCAGATCGAGCGGGCGCGGCAGGCCGCGATCCTGCTGCGGCGCGGTGAGGCCGCGATCGACGTCGTGCACGAAGTCGGGTATCACGACCAGCCGCACCTGGCCCGCTCGCTGGCGAGGTTCATCGGCCGGAGGGCCACCGATCTGCGACGCCCGGTCGAGAACGAGGTCCTGTCGCTCCTGTACAAGACAGACGCCCAGGTGCGTCAGTAGATTCTGTCCAGGCCGGAAGGACCGGCCGCATGAATCAAGGAGCCGAGATGGCCTTCACACAGATCTACATCAACCTTCCCGTCACCGACCTGGAAGCGAGCAAAGCGTTCTACCAGGCGCTGGGCGGCACGATCAACCCGCAGTTCACCGATGAGACCTCGGCCCAGGTGATGCTCAGCGAGACGGTGGCAGTGCAGTTGATGACGCATGATCAGTTCTCCCGGTTCACCTCACGCGAGATCGCCTCCGGAGGAATCGAGGCGATCAACGCGCTGGCGGCGGAGTCGAAAGAGGAGGTCGATCGGCTGGCGGGTGCCGCCGTGGACGCCGGGGGCACCGAGCCGAGACCCGTGCAGGACATGGGATGGCTCTACAACCGGGCTGTGGACGACCCGGACGGACACTGCTGGGAGCTGCTCGCTTACGACGCATCGGCGATGCCCGGCACGCCGGACTGACGACGCCCGCGCCGAGACGAGTTCGGCGCCCGTGCTGGCCCCGGGCTAGGGCCCTCTTCTGGAGGCTGTCCCTGGAGTGGGTGTTGGGATCGGTCGTGCCTTTGAGTTGCCGGTGGTGAGGTGGTCGCGGTCTTTAGCGGCGACGACGGGGTAGGAGCATGGCCCTGGTCCTGTCTTCGGCTGTCGGGTGGTGCGTGGTGCGGGTTTCTTGGCGGCGACGAAGAGGTAGCGGGGTCGTTGGGGTCGGGTCGTCGTGGCCAGGGCTGGGGACGGGCAGGTCGTGCCTGTGGTGGGCCTGTTTGGAGTGTGGCTCGGCTTTGTGCTTGGGCCGCAGGCGGTTCGGGTCCGGAACATGAAAGCATTCGCACCCTAAGAGTGATGGCAAACCGCCCCTGGCCTGGGATCATTGAGGTATCAGGCGAACAAGCCACCGGAAATCGGTAAGGCGTTCGAACACCGGACACCGCGCGAGGGGGTGTGGCACATGGCAAACACGCAGGCATCGGTTCAGGAACGCTCGGTCAAGTCCGAGGCCATCCACACCAGCCTCGACCAGGCCGCCGCGCTGATCAACTCCGTGCACGCTCGTGTGCTCGCCGAGGTGATCGAGGCCCAAGCGTGGCGGATCCACCGCGAGGTCGACGGCTACTCCGCGGTCCGGGCCTGGCTGGTCGCGAAGTTCGACTTCACCGACAAAACCGCCGCCGACATCGCCGCCATCGCCCGCACCGCCCGCAAGTTCACGGTCTTGACCGAGACGGCGGTCTCCGGGCGCGCCCGGATCGACGCGGTCGCCGCCGCGGCCCGCAGACTCGAACAGACCAAGGCGATGCGCGACTACGCCACGGCCCCCTACCGCGAGCCGGTGCCCTCCCCCTTCAACCCCGAGATCCGGTGCGCTTCTCCTGAGGTGTTGATCGCCCAGTACTGCGCGCACACCAGCGTCCAAGCCGTCCACGCCCTCCTGGACGAGATCCAAGCGGCCCTGGATTCGGGTGAGGAGGTCTTGGACGGGCTGGCTGAGCAGTCGCTGCAGCGCCTGGACCTGGCCCCTGTCGGCAACGGCATGTGGGACCTGCGCGCCACCCTCACCGCAGCGACCGGCCAGATGCTCGCCAAAGCCCTCAACACCGCCGTACCACCACCCCGCCAAGACGAGACCGACACCACCGGGCTGCTGCCCCCAGCGGCCAACCGGCGCGCTGAGGCATTGCATCAGATCCTGGCCGTCTACGGGGCCGACCCCAAAGCGCACACCCGGCACGGGCACACCACCGGGCTCCACCTGACGGTCGACATCGACACCCTCCGCGGCGAGGACACCGGCCGGGTCCCCCTCCTCGAAGGCAAGCCGGTGAGTGTCGCCAAGGCGCGGCTGTTGGCTTGCGATGCCGGACTCATCGTCCCCAGCGTGTTCGACTACACCACCGGCGAAGCGGTCGAACTCGGTCGGGCCGAGCGCCTGCCCACCGTCGCGCTGCGCCGCAAACTCGAGCTCGAGCAGCCCTACGGGTGCGCCTGGCACGGCTGCGACGCACCTTTGGCGTGGACTGAGGCCCACCACATCCGGCACT